>NZ_BCQU01000015.1:0-87678 GCF_001552235.1 Actinomadura rubrobrunea NBRC 15275
CCGAGACCGACCTGGACACGATGCAGATGGTGCGGTGCGGGTTCGACCCCGCCGGGCTGTGCAACCCGGGCAAGGTGTTCCCGACGCCCCGGCTGTGCGGGGAGGTCCCGGGCGTCCGCAAGGGCGTGCATCCGCTCGTCGCGCAGGGAAAGGCGGAGCAGTTCTGATGCAGCCGGTGGACGCCCTGGCCAAGGTCTGCGCGGACGTGCGCCCCGGCGAGCCGGAGGAGGGCGTGCTCGGCGTCGTGCCGCGCTGGGTGGCGGCGCCGTCGGACGTGTCCGAGGCGGCCGAGGTGATGCGGGTGGCGGCCGAGCACGGGCTCGCGGTGGTGCCGCGCGGCGGGGAGACGCGGCTGGACTGGGGGCTGCCGCCGCGGCGCTGCGACCTGCTGGTCGACACCGCCCGCCTGGACCGGGTGGTGGAGCACGCCGCGGGCGACCTGGTCGTCACCGTGCAGGCCGGGCTGCCGATGCGGCGGCTGGCCGAGGCGGTCGCCGAACGGGGGCAGCGGCTGTCGCTGGACGTGCCGCTCGCGGGGTCGACGGTCGGCGGGACGATCGCGACCGGGGCGGCCGGGCCGCTGCGGCTCCTGTACGGGACGCCCCGCGACCTGATCATCGGGGTCACCATCGTCCGGGCCGACGGCCGGGTGGCGCGGTCGGGCGGCAAGGTCGTCAAGAACGTCGCCGGGTACGACCTCGGGCGCCTGCTGTGCGGCTCATACGGCACGCTGGGGCTGATCGTGGAGGCCACGTTCCGGCTCCACCCGCTGCCCGCCGCGTGCGCCTACGTGACGGCCCCTGCGGGGGACGACGCGGAGGGCGCCAGTGAGGCGGTCCAGGCCGTACTGCATTCCTCAGTGGTTCCGAGCGCCCTGCAGTGCTGGACGTCCCCCGGGCGGGGTATCGCACTGGGCGTGCTCCTTGAAGGCGTGCCGGACGGCGTGGCCGCCCGTGCCTCCCACGTCGCCGGCCTGCTCGGCGACAAGGCGACCTTCTCGGAAGAGCCCCCGGAAGGCTGGGGCGCCTACCCGGACGGCACGACGCTCATCGACGTGAGCGCACCCCCGGCGTCGCTGCGGGACCTGCTCGGCGCCCTTCCGGCGGAGGCGGCGTGCACGTGGTCGGCCGCAGGACGGGGCTATGTCGGCCTGCCTCCCGAAATGACCGCCGAGGACGTCGCGCGCGCATTGGAGAAGCTTCGCGGCGCCCTCGCCCCGCATCACGGCGGCGCGGTCGTCTGCTACGCCCCCGAGGAAGTGCGGGAAGCGGTCGACCTGTGGGGCCCGGTGCCCGCCCTCTCCCTGATGCGGCGCGTCAAGGACCAGTTCGACCCCGACCACCGCCTCTCCCCCGGCCGTTTCGTTGGAGGCATCTGATGACCGCCCCGAAGGATCCGGCCGCCGCGCGGCGCCCCGGCGCCCCCGACGACTCGGAACTGCCCAAGCTCATCAGCGACTGCGTGCACTGCGGGTTCTGCCTGCCGACCTGTCCCACGTACGTCCTGTGGGGCGAGGAGATGGACTCCCCGCGCGGCCGTATCCACCTGATGCAGCAGCACGTCGAGGGGACGCCGCTGTCCGAGCCCATGGTGGAGCACTTCGACCGCTGCCTGGGCTGCATGGCGTGCGTGACGTCCTGCCCGTCCGGGGTGAAGTACGACCGGCTCATCGAGATGACGCGCGCGGAGGTGGAGCGGGAGCACCGGCGTCCCATTTCCGAACGGCTGCTCCGAGAGGCCGTCTTCCGGCTCTTCCCTTACCCGCGACGGCTGCGCGCGCTGCGCGGTCCGCTCCGCGCCTACCAGCGGACCGGGCTGCGCCGCTTCGCCCAACGCAGCGGCCTGCTCGGCTTGCTGGAACGGGTGTCCCCCACGCTCGCGGCCATGGAGCGTTTGGCCCCGCCCCTTGGGAAGGCACAGCCGAGACTCCCCGAACGGGTGGCCGCACGGGGGACGCGCAGAGCCACGGTCGGCATGCTTACCGGATGCGTGCAACGCGAGTTCTTCCCCGACGTGAACGCGGCGACGGCACGGGTGCTGGCACTGGAGGGCTGCGACGTCGTCATCCCCCGGGGGCAGGGCTGCTGCGGCGCCCTGTCACTGCATTCGGGCCGCGAGGAGGAGGCGCGCGCGTTCGCCCGCCGCACCGTCGAGGCGTTCGAGGACGTGGACGTCATCGTCGTCAACGCGGCGGGCTGCGGGTCGGCGATGAAGGAGTACGTGCACCTGCTCGCCGACGATCCGGCCTGGGCCGAACGCGCCAAGGCCCTGTCGGCCAAGACGCGCGACCTGGCCGAGTACCTGGTGGAGCTGGGGCCGCGCGCGGAACGGCATCCGCTGCCCGTCACGGTCGCCTACCACGACGCGTGCCACCTGTCGCACGCGCAGGGTGTGCGGGCCCAGCCGCGCGCGCTGCTGGCGGGGATTCCCGAACTGACCGTCCGGGAGATCGCCGACCCGGACATCTGCTGCGGTTCGGCCGGCACCTACAACCTGTTCCAGCCCGAGGCCGCGGCGGAACTCGGCGACCGCAAGGCGGCGGGCGTGCGCGCCACGGAGGCCGAGCTGCTCGTCGCCGCCAACCCGGGGTGCGCGATGCAGATCTCCGGCGCGCTCGCCCGGCAGGGCGTCCGGCTCCCCGTCGCGCACACGGCCGAGATCCTGGACGCGTCCCTGCGCGGGCTCGACCGTTCCTTCCTCCTCGATCGCGCGTCCGAGCCGCTCCCTCCGCCCGAATCGCACGTCTGACCGAAGCGAAATGTCCGGTATAGTGCGTCGGCCTGAGACCGACACGTACTGGAGCGACCGGGAAGACGCAAGGCGACTCAGGGGACGAACATGGCCAACAGCTACCGTCCGCGCACCCGCCGGAAGACGAGGACCGCGGGCTGGCTGGGCCTGGCCGGGGCGCTCACCGGCGCCGCCGGCATCGCCGCGGTGGCGGTCGGCATCGCCGTCCTGCAGCCCGACGGGGAGGAGGGGGACGCGGCCGGCGGCTCCACGCCCGTGACCGGGGAGAGCCGCGGCGGGCCCGCGCCCACGCCGTCTCCGCGCACCGGGCCCTCGTTGACGTTCACCACTCCGGAGGGGTACGAGTACGGGCTGGCGGCCGTGAAGACGGGGGTCGACCCCCGCCCCTTCGGGGAGGGCAAGTCCCCGCCCGCCGGG
Organism: Actinomadura rubrobrunea NBRC 15275; assembly: GCF_001552235.1. Classification (NCBI taxonomy): domain Bacteria; kingdom Bacillati; phylum Actinomycetota; class Actinomycetes; order Streptosporangiales; family Thermomonosporaceae; genus Actinomadura; species Actinomadura viridilutea. Next base: position 3,169 of record NZ_BCQU01000015.1, read on the forward strand.
TCGACCTACGCCTACGCCGAGTACGTGATCACCAACCCGGGCCGGCGTCCGGTGCTGCTGGACTACCCCGCCGACCTGTTCATGCCGCGTTCGAGCGTGCCCGCGTCCGCGCGCGACCGGTGCATGCCGCAGCCCGGCATCCCCTACAGCATGTGCACGCTGCCGAACAGCAGCCGGGTCACGGCGCGGCTGGAGGGGTCCAAGCCGCTGCTCAAGGACGGCGTCGACACCCTCATCCCGGCGGGCGGCTCGTACGTGGTGCGCATCGCGTCGGACCTGCCGGTCGACGACGACCTCGACCCGTCCGACCTGAAGCTGTACGTGTGGAACGCCCGCTACACCAGCGACCGCAAGGGCATCGAGCTCGCCTTCCCCTGACCCGTCCGGCGGACCCTCAGGGGCCGTCGCCGCGGCCGGTGAAGCCGATGTCCTCGTAGGGGGGTTCGTAGAAGCCCAACGCGCCGAAGTTGGCCAGGTCGCTGCGGATGGCGACGATCTGCGGCCGCTGGTAGAGCGGCAGCACGGTCGCCAGCCGCCAGATGAGCCGGTCGGCCTCGTTGATCAGGCGGCGGGCGCGGTCCTGGTCGACCTCGTGCGCGGCCTTGTCCAGGAGCGCGTCGATGTCGGGCGTGCCCAGCCGGGCGTAGTTCTGCTGGATGCGGTCGCCCTTGGGCGTGGAGAACACCGAGCGCAGGGCGGACATGGGGAACGCCGTGCCGAGCCAGGAGAACGGCACGATGTCGAAGTTCCCCGGAGTGACGTACTGGTCGAACAGGTCGTCCACCGGCACCGGCCACACGTCCACGCGGATGCCGATCCGCGCCAGCATGGCCCGCGTCAGCTCCCCCTCCTGCCTGCTGCCGGGCATGCCCGCGGGCACGACGAAGCGCAGCGCGAGCGTCCGGCCGTCCTTGACGCGGTACTTCCCCTGGCGGCGCCAGCCCGCCTCGTCGAGGAGGCGCTCCGCCGCCGCCGGGTCGTAGCGGCCCAGTTCGCCGGAGTTGTCCTGGTATCCCTCCTGCGTGTTCATGAAGAAGTGGTTGCCGAGGGTCTGCGCGGGCCAGCCCAGTTCCCCCAGCGCGGCCCGGGCGAGGGCGTCGCGGTCGATGCCCAGCAGGACCGCGCGCCGCACGCGCACGTCCGCCAGCAGCGGGGACGCGGCGTTGAGCGTGAACTGCCGCCAGTCGGGGCCGCCCGCGCGGCGGATGTCGGCGTTCGGCACGTCGGCGGCCCGGCGCAGCGCCCCGGCGTCCACGTTGATGTCCATCAGGTCGATCTCGCCGTTGGCGAAGGCCCCCGGCATCGCCGCCGCGTCCATCGCCCGGTAGACGATGCGGTCGAGCTTGGCGGGACGCCCCCACCACTTGGGGTCGCGCACGACCGTCACGGTCTTGGCCGTGCGGTCGATCTTCGCCACGCGGAACGGCCCGGCGGTCGGCCCCATCCGCCCCTGCCACGCGGCGCCGAACGCCTCCGGGTCCGCCATGGTGGACGCGGGGTACAGCGGGCTGAACAGCGCCTTCCAGTCCGCGAACGGCTTGGCGAACCGCACGACCGCCTCGCGGTCGTCGGAGCCCCGCTCGACGCGGCGGATGTACCGGTATCCGGTGGTGACGGCCGCCTGGTACCGGCGGTCGTGCCCGGACAGCGCCCGCGCCTGCGCCGCGAAGTCCCGGTAGGTGATCGGCCTGCCGTCCGACCACCGCGCCTTGGGATTGATCCGGTAGGTGACGACCTGCTCGGAGCCTTCCCACGTCACCTTCGCCGACTCCACGTACTCGGGCACCGGACGCGGCACCGCCTTCTCGTCGACCCGCATCACATGCGGCAGCAGCCCCTGCACGACGTCGCTGACCACGCTCTTGGTGCCGTTGACGTGGTAGAAGTTCCACTGCGTCGGGAACTCGGGCACCGGCCACCGCAGCGTGCCCCCGTCGCGCACCAGCGCGCGCGGCGTGAGGTTGACGTCGGACGCGGGCAGCTTGCGCGCGTCCATCCGCCGCGGTTCGGCGACCGGACGATCGCATCCGCAGGTCCACGCGAGCAGCGCCGCCAGCACCCCGATGCGAACGGCCCGCATGGCGCACGCCGCCCGCGGGATCGGGCGCCGGGGCGGCCGGGCGGGCAGAAGGCGGGTCATCGGGCCTCTTTCGCGTGGTGGCAGGCGACCTGGCGGTCGACGGACAGGTCCAGCAGGCGCAGGGACGGGTCGTCGGTCTCGCACCTGCGGCGCAGCCCCGCGCTGCGCAGAGAGGCGAACTTCGGGCAGCGCGGCAGGAACCGGCAGCCGATGGACGGCGCGGAGGGATCGGGCGGGTCGCCCTGGAGGGGGGTGCGGCGCCGCTGCCGCTCCCGCAGCGGGTCGGGCTGCGGGACGGCGTCCAGCAGCGCGCGGGTGTACGGGTGGACGGGCCGCTCGTAGATCGCTTCGGCGTCGCCGATCTCCACGAGGCGGCCGTTGTACATGACGGCGAGGCGGTCGGCGACATGCCGCAGCACCGCCAGGTCGTGGGCGACGACCAGGTACGACAGGTCGAGGCGGGCGCGCAGCTCGTCCAGCAGTTCCAAGATCCCCGCCTGGACGGAGACGTCCAGGGCCGCGACGGGTTCGTCCAGCAGGAGCAGGCGGGGCTCCAGGGCCAGCGCCCGGGCGATGCCGACGCGCTGCGCCTGCCCGCCGGACAGCCCGCGCGGATAGCGCGACGCGTGCTCCTTCTCCAGGCCGACCATGCCCAGCAGCTCCTGCACCCGGAGCGGGATCTTCGCCTTGGGCGTGCCGTGCGCGGCCAGCGGTTCGGCGAGGATGTCGGCGACGCGCATGCGGGGGTCCAGGGACGAGAACGGGTCCTGGAAGACCACCTGCAGGTCGCGCCGCAGCCGCTTGCGGTCGGCGGCGCTGAGCGACGCGGTGTCCTCGCCGAGGACGGTGATGCGGCCGCCCTGCGGCCGGGCGAGCCTGAGGATCTCCATCAGCACGGTGGTCTTGCCGCACCCCGACTCCCCGGCCAGGCCGAGGGTCTCCCCCGCGCGGACGTCGAAGGTGACGCCGTCCACGGCGTGCACCGCCTCGTCGTGCCGCTGGGGGTAGTGCCGGACGAGGTCCTCGACCTTGAGCACCACCGGCCGCCGGTGCCGCGGGGCGGGCTCGGCCGGACGGGCCGCCGTCCGCGGGGGGAACACCGCGTCCAGGTCCGCGGTCGCCTCGAGGTTGACGCACGCGGCGCGGTGGCCGCCCGGCCCGACCGGCACCGGTTCGGGCAGGGCGTCGCCGCAGCGCGCGACCGACACCGGGCAGCGCGGCGCGAACGGGCATCCCGGCGGCGGATCGGACGCCGAGGGCGGGGCGCCGTCGATCGGGACCGGGCGGACCGCCCCGTCGGCGCGCGGCAGCGACTTGAGCAGCCCGATCGTGTACGGCATGCGCGGCCGGTGGTAGAGCTGGTCGACCGGCGCGGTCTCCACGGCGCGGCCGCCGTACATGACCATCACGCGGTCGGCGGCGCCGGCGACCACCCCCAGGTCGTGGGTGATCAGCAGGACGGCGGCGCCGGTGGCCTCGCGGGCGACCCGCAGCACGTCGAGGATCTGCGCCTGGACGGTGACGTCCAGGCCGCCGGTGGGCTCGTCGGCGACCAGCGCCACCGGGTCGTTGGCGATCGCCATGGCGATCATGACGCGGCGGCGCATGCCGCCGGAGAACTCGTGCGGGTAGGCGCGGGCGCGCCGGGGCGCGTCCGGGATGCCCACCAGCTCCAGCAGTTCCACGGCGCGGGCGCGCGCGGCGCGGCGGGTGGCGCCCGCGTGCACCTGGATGGTCTCGGCGATCTGGTCGCCCACGGTGTGGACGGGGGTCAGCGCGGAGAGCGGGTCCTGGAACACCATCGCGATGTCGCGTCCGCGCAGCTGCGACATCGCGGCGTCGGAGCGGCCCACCAGTTCGCGTCCGCGCAGCCGCACCGAACCGCGCACCCGGGCGCCCGCCGGCGACAGGCCGAGCACGGCCAGGGCGAGGGCGGTCTTGCCGGACCCCGACTCGCCGACGACGCCGAGGACCTCGCCGGGCCCCACCTCGAAGCTGACGCCGCGGACCGCCCGCACGTCCGGCGGGTAGGTGACGTGCAGGTCCCGCACGGTCAGGACGCTCATGCGGGCCCCCCGTAGCGTCGCCGCACGCGCAGCCGGGGGCGGGGCCGGGAGCCGTGCCGGGAGGGCGTCGGGTCGAGGACGTCGCGCAGCCCGTCGCCGAGGAGGTTGACCGCGACGACGATGAGCACCAGCAGGCTCGCGGCGCTCCCGAACAGCCAGGGGTAGGCGAGCGCGGTGCCGCTGCCGTCGGCTATGAGCGTGCCGAGCGAGGTATCGGGGGGCCGGACGCCGTAGCCGAAGTACGACAGGGTGCTTTCCGCGATGATGGCCACGCTGACGCCCAGGCTCGCGTCCACGATCAGCAGCGAGGCCAGGTTGGGCAGGATGTGGCGGGCGATGATGCGGGGCGCCCCGACGCCCAGGAACCGCGCGGCCAGCACGTACTCGCGGTGGCGCAGGGACAGCGTCATGCCGCGCACCATGCGCGCCGTCACCATCCACATGAACGCGGCCAGCAGCGGTATGAGCAGCGGCCAGCGTCCCCCCACGGCCGGGGACAGCACGGCGACGACCAGGAACCAGGGCAGGACGAGCAGCAGGTCCACGCCCCACATCAGGGCCCGGTCGATCCAACCGCCGGCGTAACCGGCCACGGCGCCCACCACCGCGGCCAGGCCGGTCGACAGCACGGCCACGCACAGCCCGATGAAGAGCGACTTCTGCATGCCGCGCACGGTGAGGGCGAAGACGTCGCGTCCGCTGCCGGTGGTGCCGAACCAGTGCTCCGCGGAGGGAGGCTCGCGGAAGGCGGTGAAGTCGACCTCGTCGTGCCCCCAGGGCGAGACCAAAGGGCCGGCGAAGGCGAACAGGAAGAGCAGCCCCAGCAGCACGAGCCCGGTCATCGCCTTCCGGTTGTGCAGCAGGCGTCGTACCGCGAGCGCCCGCGGGGAGGGCAGGTCGAGCGGGTCGGCGCTCACCCCGTGGTCGCCGACGCCGTGGCCGGTGACGCCGTGCTCGCTGACGCCGTGCTCGCTGACATGGCGGCCGCTCACACCGGCCTCCTCCGCACGCGCGGGTCGAGGAGGGCGTAGGCGATCTCCGACAGCAGCCCGGCGAGCAGCACGGCGGCCGCGGCGCAGCAGTTGACCGCGGCGACCACGTTGACGTCGCCGCGCGTGATGGAGTCGACCAGCCACTCCCCCAGCCCGTGCCAACCGAAGATCTTCTCGGTGAACATGGCGCCGAGCAGCAGCAAGCCGAACGTGTAGGCGAAGTAGGTGGTCATGGGGATCAGGGCCACGCGCAGGCCGTGCCGCAGCAGCGCGTCCCGGTGGCGCAGGCCCTTGGCGCGGGCGGTGCGGACGAAGTCGGCGTCCAGCACGTCCAGCACCATGGCGCGCTGATAGCGGAAGTAGAGGGCGAACTGGGCCAGGGCGACGGTGGCCGTGGGCAGCAGCAGGTGCCGGACGCGGTCGCCGAACCCGCCGAGCGGCCCGAAGGTCCCCTCCCCCGCCCCGGGGGAGGCCTCCCCCACCCACTCGAACAGCCGCAGCCCGGTGAGCTGGTTGATCTCGCGCGCGCCCAGTTGCAGCAGCACCGCCAGCACGAACACCGGCACCGCCAGCAGCAGGAACGAGCCGAACGTGATGATCCGCTCGGGGACGCGGCCGTCGCGGGACGCCGCGTACACGCCCAGCAGCACCCCCAGCACGCCCCCGAGCACCGCGCCCGCCGCCAGCAGCCGCAGGCTGACGCTCAGCCGTCGCCACAGCTCGTCGTTGACCGGCTCGCCCTGCCAGGTGCGGCCGAAGTCGCCGCGGAGGACGCCCTGCGCCCACACCGCGTAGCGCCGCGGCAGCGGGGTCTCGTCGTTGAGGTTGAGCCGGGTCAGCTCGGCGTCGACGACGGCCTCCGGCGGGCGCGGGTTGCGGTCGGCGTAGTTGGACCGCGGGTCCAGCGCCGCGGCGGCGAGCAGGTAGGCGAGGCTGGCGGCCAGGACGACGAGCACGGCGTGCCCGGCCAGGCGCCGCAGCAGATACGTCGTCATGCCACCCCCTCCCCGCGCACGCGACGTGACGGAATGCTACTAATCGCTCACTGTAAGCGCGGGACGACGAGCCGATCTCGGCGGGTTGGCCTTGGCAAAACCGCTGGTCCGAGCGCATACATGGGACAACCCCGGCAGGCGGAGGGCCGGCCGGGGCCGCACGGCGGGGAAACGGGGGTCAGTGCGCCGGCGCGGGCGCGCCCGAGGGGGTCGCGGCAGGCTCGGCGCGGCGGCCGCGCAGCCCGCCGAGGACCATCAGCAGGGCGCCGAGGACGATCCAGCCGAGCAGCACGCCCAACGGGGCGCCCGCCTTCGCGCCGTCGAAGAACGCCACCGAGCGCAGCAGCGTGGCGGCGGCGCCCGGGGGCAGCCATTGGCCGACCTCGCCCCAGGGCTGCGGCAGCATCTCCGGCGCCGACGACGCCCCCGACAGGGGGTTGCCGAGGAGCAGGAACATCAGCGCGCCCAGGGCGACCCCCGGCCTGCCCAGGACCGCCACGAGCCCCGTGATCATCCCGGCCACGGACGCTATGGCCAGCGCCATGGTTCCGGCGACGGTCAGGTACGCCCCTGGCAGCACCGAGAGCCAGTCCTGGGCGAGCCAGGCCGCGCACGCCCCGCCGAGGACGGCGATGCCCGCGACCGCCGTGGCCTGCGAGGCGATCCCCCGCAGGGCGAAGCTGACGATGACCGCGGCGGCCAGGCTGGACATCACCAGGGGCAGCGCCAAGGCGCCGAAGCCCGCTCCCCTGGGGTCGTCCGGGTCGGCCGCCACGACGTCGTCCACGGAAGCGGCGGGGTCCACGGAAGCGGCGGGCGCGCCCGCGGGCGCCATGTTCTGGGCGATCTGCCGAAGCAGCTGCGCGACGGCCGGGGAGGCGGCCGAGGCGACGAGCATCCGGGGCCCCTGCGGTGTGGTGACGATCGCCCCGTAGGCGTCGCGGTCGGCGAGGGCCTCCCGCGCCGACCGCTCGTCGGGAAGGGTCGTCACGTCGAACGCGCCCGGGCGCTCCTGTTCGATCCGCTGGGCCACCGCGGACGCCTGGGGTCCGGCGACGACGATGGGCAGGTCGCGGGGTGCGGAGCGCGCCGCGGGCCAGGAGAACGCGACGAGCATGACGAGCTGCACGACGACGACGCCGACGATGACGCCCGCGACGCGTTTCGCCGTGGTGGAGGGCATGACCGCCTCCTCAAAAAGCGAATGTTCGTTCTCTGTAGGACACGCCCAGGGTGACCGCTCGCCGGAGGTTTGTCAAGAACGAATATTCGTTTTAGATTGGGGAGATGCCGCGAGTGAGCGAGGAGCACCTGGAGCGGCGGCGGCAGCAGATCCTGGACGCCGCCCGGGCCTGCTTCATCCGCAAGGGCTTCCACGAGACGTCGATGCAGGACATCTTCGCCGAGGCGAACCTGTCCGCCGGAGCGGTCTACCGGTACTTCAAGAGCAAGACCGAGATCGTCGAGGCGATCGCCGCCGAGGCCCTGTCCGTGCTGGGCGCGGTGCTGCACGAGATCGCCGCCGAGCAGCCGCCCCCGTCCCCGGACGAGGCCGTGGAGCGGGTGGCGACGAAGGTGGTCGAGATCGGGGAGTCGCACCTGGGCACGTTCGTGCTGGCCCCCCACGCCTGGGCGCTGGCGATGCGAGACGCCGGCTTCAAGGAGTACGTCCAGGGCGCCATGGCGCCCGTGCGGGCATTGTGGACGACCTACGCCGAGAACCTGCGCGACGCCGGTCGAATCCCCCAGGACGCTGATCCGGACGCGGTGGGAAGGACGCTGCTGGCCCTGCTTCCCGGCTTCATCATCCAGCGGGGGATCCTCGGAGACGTCTCCCCCGAGACTCTGGGCGAGGGGCTGCACGCCCTCATGTCCGTCGCCCCGACGTCCGCCCGCCCCTCCTGACCACGCATCTCGCCAGCGGCTAGGCGCTCAGCCTCATCGCGCGGCCGTGGCCATGGTCCAGGCGTAGAAGGCCGCCGGATCGCCGAGCGCGTCTTGCAGACGCGAGTCGACGAACGGGGCGTTGGCGGCGCTGAGGAGGTCGTACAGGCCGAGAATGGCCCATTGCCAGACCATGCCGTCGAAATTGTAGGCGTGCATGAGCGGGGCGAGCCTCCGCCGGATTTCGGCGACCTCTTCCGGAGGGAATCCGGCCTCGCGCAGCCGCTCGACGGTCGCGCGTTCGTCTTCGGGTGCGATCCAGGTGTCCAGGAACGGTTCGAGCAGATCCTCCCAGACGTCACGACGGGCTTTCCTGGCGATGCCGTGGCGGCGGCAGAATCGCTCCAGATCGGGGCGCTGTTCCCGAGGAATGAACAGGATCTCGCCCTCTGTGGTCCGGATCTCGGGAGTGACCGCCTTCCAGTCGGCGTCGCGGATGCGGTCGGGCGTCACCGTCCCCGCCGGATGGATCGTGGCACCGCGGAAGTCGTAGCGGAGAAAGCAGATATGGCCCTCGGCGAACCGCACCTCCATCGCTTCAGGATGATCCTGCGCAGGCGCGTCGGGAAGACGGCGGCGCTGTGAGATCCGCCGCTTCGCGCGCGACCGCCTCGAATCGAGAGCGGCGGCGCGACCGAGGGTCTCGAGCCCGCAGACGCCGCGAGCGACGGGTCCGCCTCAACAGCTCGGTCTCCGGCGGTGGGGTGCTTGAGCGGTGGAAGCACTTCCGCGTTCTCGGATGAGCACGTAGGGTGTCCTCCACGATGGGCGGGAGGCCAGGCCGATGGATGAGGCGCAGGCGATTGCCTTGGCAGTGGAATGGATCCAGTCCCGCGGCCTGGATTACCCCACTGAGGGATTGGCGGCGGATCGCTTCGACGGCGCCTGGATGGTGTACGCGCCGGTGGAGGTCGACGAAAGCGATCCCATGGCGTTTTTGGACATGCCGGTGGGGCGGTCGGCCTTCATGGTGAGCGACTCCGGGCGCATCGAAGAGGTGTCGTCTTCGGTCCCCCCGCAGCAGGCCTACGAGCAGTTCATGTCACGAGAGCGCCCTGCCGGGCACGGCGGATCGAACGCCGATGAATACATGGCCGAATTCGCACGGTGGCTCGAACAGGACGGCATGCACGTCCGGCAGGAATTCGGCGGGCTCACCATCGTCAACCCCGCGCCCGGCAGCGGTCCGGCGGCCGGCGGCCCCGGCATGAGCCGCGACGACGCGGTCGCCGCCGAGGCGTCGCGGCTGATCGAGCCGATCGTGCAGCAGCTGGCCCTGCTCGGACCGCCCGAATGGGAGTGGTTCTGGGCGCAGTTCGCCTTCACCGTCTCCGCCGAGATCTCCCACCTGCGGTTCTCGTCCTACCACCGGACCGTCGTCGTCCCGGTGCCGGAGCAGGTCGCCGCGCTCGTCCGCGACCAGCGGCACGTCGCGGCGCAGATGTCCGCCGGACCCTGGTGGCGGCTGCTGTTGACCGTCACCAACCGCGGCGAGACGACCGTGGACTACGACTACGGCGACGGCCCCTTCCCCCATGACCAGCTGCTGTCGCCCGAGCATTACCGCAACGACCTGGAGGCGTACCCCCGTCCGCGCGTGCCGGCCTGGCTCGCCCGATACATCGACGGACCAGCCGCACACGACTCCGACCTGTACTAGCCCCCGCCCCGGCGGACGCCGCCCCAGGCGCGCCCGGTGAACGTGACGCCTGACACGCCCGCGGCGCCATGGCGATTCCGCTGCTCAGCGAGCCCGTCCGTCCGCAGCGCCCCGCCCCCGGCCCCGGGCTCGGCGGGCCGGCCGACGCGGCGGCCGCCGAAACGGATCATGGCGCGGTGCGGATAGAGGTGGTGGACGACGGTGCGGCGACCGCACCGCGGCGCGACGGTCGGTCCGGCCCGGACCGGCGAGCGGGCCGACACCACTCCGGGGGATCCTGCCGATCGGCGGGGCCGTGATTCCTCGACGACGGCGGAACGCCGCGTTCTGAGTTCCCAGTTCCGGCACAAAAGGCTGTCCAAAGCCGGACAGCAGGAACCGCAGGTCGGCCGGCTCAACGCTTTAACATTCCATTACTCGCGCGGAGGGGTCGGGAGAGCCGTGGACATGGGCACGGTGCAACGGAGCCGGGTGGCGGGCAGGGCGGCGTGGGCGCTCGCCCTCAGCGCGGTGCTGGCGACGGCCGTGTCGCTGGTGCTGGGCCTCTGGCTGCCCGCCGACCGGCGGCTGGTGTGGTGGCATCCCGAGATCCTGGTGGCCGCGGTCTGGACGCCGACGGCGGCCCTGCTGCTGCGGCACCGCCCGGGGCTGCGCGTCGGCTGGGTGATGCTGCTCAGCGGCGTGGCCGCGGGCGTGTACGTGCTGGCGCTCAACCTCGGGCCGCTGTCGGAGCTGCGCGGCTGGCCGGGGGCCTGGTTCTGGACCTGGCTGGGGTACTGGCTGTGGGCGGTCGACACGTTCGTGCTCACGCTGGTCCTGCCGCTGATCTTCCCCGACGGGCGGCTGGTGTCCCGCCGGTTCGCGCCGGTGCTGGTCGCGGCGTGCGCGGTGCCGGTGATCGTGTGCGTGCACCTGACGCTGGACCCGGGGGCGCGGCGGTTCCACAACGGCGTGTCGGTCTACCCGTTCCAGGACATCCCGCTGCCGATCAGCGCGACCATCCTGGGGACGCTGATCCTGGCGATGGCGTCGGTGGCGATCCGCTTCGTGCGTTCGTCGCCCGACGTGCGCAGGCAGATCGCCTGGGTGGTGTACCCGGGCACGGCGGCGGTCGCCGTCGTCTACATCGGGGAGACGACCCCGATCGCGGACGCGGTGCGCAACGTGACGGTCGCGGGCGTGCCGCTGTGCATCGCGATCGCCATCACCCGGTACCGGCTGTTCGACATCGACCTGGTGATCAGCAGGACGCTGGTGTACGCCGGGCTCATCGTCGTGATCACCGGCGTGTACTTCGCGCTGCTGGGCGCGGCGAGCCTGGTCGCCCGGGAGCGGGGGCCGCTGGCCGGGCTGGTGGGCGCGATCGCGGCGGGCGCGGTGTTCGAGCCGGCGCGGCGCCGCCTGCAGGCCGCCGTCGACCGGCTCATCCACGGCGAGCGCGACCCGTACCGCATCGTCGACCGGCTGCAGACGCAGCTGCAGACCGCCTCCGGCCCGTCCAGCGCCCTGGCCGTGGCGACGGAGACGGTGCGGGAGGCGCTGCACGCCACGGGAGTGGCCGTCGAGGTGCTCGACCGGGACGGGCGGCTGATGTCCGCCGAGAGCGGCGCCTTGGGAGAGCGGCCCCAGTGCGTCCCCCTGGTCTGGTACGGGGAGCGGGTGGGGCGGCTGCTGCTCGAGCCCGCCCCCGCGCGTCCCCCGGCCCCGCGGCTCACCAACGTCCTGGCCCGCAACCTGGCCGAGCTGGCCAACGCGGCGCGGCTGGCGGCCGACGTGCAGCGCTCCCGCGAGCGGATCCTGCGGGCGCGCGAGGAGGAGCGCCGCAGGCTGCGCCGCGATCTGCACGACGGCCTGGGGCCGACGCTGGCGAGCCTGGCGATGGCGGTGGACACCGCCCGCGTCACCCTCAAGAACGACCCCGACGCCGTGGACCCGCTGCTGGAGAACCTGCGGACGATGATGGGCCGCACCATCGGCGAGGTGCGCGACCTGGTCTACGACCTGCGCCCGCCGGCGCTGGACGATCTGGGACTGGCGGGTGCGATCCGCGCCCTGGGCGGGGTGGTGTCCGCCGGGGACGGGCCGCGGGTGGACGTCGAGGTCGAGGGGGACCTGACGACGCTTCCCGCGGCCGCCGAGGTCGCCGCCTACCGCATCGTGCAGGAGGCGCTGACCAACGTGCACCGGCACGCCAAGGCGGAGGCGGCGGTGGTGCGGCTGCATCTCAACGGCGATCTGCACGTCACGGTCGGGGACGACGGCGTGGGGCTTCCCTCCGATCTGCGCTCGGGCGTGGGCATGACGTCGATGCGGGAACGCGCCGCCGAACTGGGCGGCTCGTGCACGGTCGGGCCCGGACCGAACGGCGGCACGCTGGTGCGGGCATGGCTGCCGCTGTCCAACGGGTCCCACGAGTCCCATGGACCCCATGGCGCCCGCGCCTCCGACGGGGGCGACTGACCCTCGCCGCTCAGCACGCACCCGCGTCACGCGGTATCTGCGCGATTCCGCGTGCCGCGGGTCCGTATCACGCCCCTCGTACGTCGCTCCGTCGAGAGTGGAGGGCCGGCGACCGCCCCCCGCCAGAAGGATGCCGCCGGCCCTCGGGCACGTCCGCGGCGTCGGGGCTCCCTTCCCGACCCGCGGGTGCCTTCCACCAGAGGGTGTGCGGGCAAAACGCTAGGCGGGGCGCGGTCCCGGGGGTCAGGGACAGTGGTCCCGACCCTCTCGGGAACTGCTCGCCGACTGCGGAGGTCACCACCAGTCGGGACGGATGTCGCCCTCGGCGACCAGGACCGCGGGGCCGCGCAGGCGGCTCGTCTGCCCGTCGAACGCGACGGTCACGCGCCCGCCCGGCACGTCGACCGTCCACACGCCCTCCGGGATCGTCCCGGTGTCCCGGTCGACGGCCGCCGCAACGGCCGCCGCGACGGTGCCCGTGCCGCAGGAGCGGGTCTCGCCGGAGCCGCGCTCGTACACCCGCATCTCCAGATGCCCGTCCCCCAGAACGCGGAAGAACTCCACGTTGACCCCCTCGGGGAACACCGCGGGGTCGACGGCCGGGGCGCGGCTCAGGTCGAGCTCCGCCACAGGGCCGGGGACGGGGCAGGCCAGGTGCGGGTTCCCCATGGACACGCGCACGCCGGTATAGGCGCGTCCGGCCACCTCGGCGCGGCCCTGTCCCAGGTAGACGGGGGCGCCCATGTCGACGCTCACATCGCCGTCCGCGCCCAGCGACACCCGGCGGATCCCGGCCCGGGTCGCCACGTTCCACTCGCCCGGCGCGGCCAGGCCCGCGTCCACCAGGTAGCGCGCGAAGACGCGGATGCCGTTGCCGCACATCTCGGCGACGGAGCCGTCCGCGTTGCGGTAGTCCATGAACCATTCGGCGTCGTCGGCGAGGGCGCCGGCCTCCGCCGCGGCCTTGGTGCGGACGACGCGCAGCACGCCGTCGGCGCCGATGCCGGCGCGGCGGTCGCACAGCCGCGCCACCATGGCGGGCGTCAGGTCCAGGGAGCCGTCGGGATCCGGAACGATCACGAAGTCGTTCTCGGTCCCGTGTCCCTTGACGAAGCGCATGCTGCCGATCGTATCCGCAACGCGCGCGTCACCAGGTCGGGCGCGTCGTAGGGCAGCCAGTGCACGCGCGGGTCGCGGCGGAACCACGACTCCTGGCGGCGCGCGAACCGGCGCGTGGCGCGGATGGTCTCCGCCTTGGCCTGCTCCTCCGTCCACTCCCCCGCCAGGAAGCGCAGCACCTGGGCGTAGCCGAGGGCGCGGCTGGCGGTGAGCCCCTCCCGCAGGCCCCGCTTCTCCAGTTCGCGGACCTCGTCCACCAGGCCCGCCCGCCACATGCGCTCCACCCGCATCGCGATGCGCGCGTCCAGCTCGGGACGGGGCACGCGCAGGCCGATCTGCACGGCGTCGTACCGGTAGCGGTGCTCGGGAAGGGTGGCGGTGAACGGCCGCCCAGAGATCTCGATCACTTCCAGGGCCCGGACGACACGGCGTCCGTTGCTCGGCAGGATCGCCCGGGCCGCCTCCGGGTCGGCCTCCCGCAGACGCTCGTGCAGCGCGTGGGGGCCCACTTCGGCGAGCTCCCTCTCCAGGCGCGCGCGGACGGCCGGGTCCGTCCCGGGGAACTCCATGTGGTCGAGGGCGGCCCGCACGTACAGGCCCGAGCCGCCCACCAGCACGGGGAGGCGGCCCCTCCCCCGGACGTCGGCGATGACCTGGTCGCAGAGCCGCTGGTACTCGGCGACGCTCGCGGTCTCCGTCACGTCCCACACGTCCAGCAGATGGTGCGGGACGCCCCGCATCTCCTCGCGGGTGAGCTTCGCCGTGCCGATGTCCATGCCGCGGTACAGCTGCATGGAGTCGGCGTTGACGGCCTCGCCGCCCAGCCGCAGCGCCAGCTCCACCGCCAGCTCGGACTTGCCGGCGGCGGTCGGGCCCACAACGGCGATCACGTCGGGTGAGGTCACGGGCTCAATTGTGGCAAGGGTGCGGGTCTGCGCGGTTCCCGCGGGCCCCGCGGGACGGACCGCCCCCGCGGCGGTCGGGCGCCCCGAGCGGCTTGGTCAGCTCCGCGTCCAGCTCGCCACCAGATAGCCCACGCCGTACGGCGCCTCGTGGGCCAGCAGCTCGGCGGTGAACGGGGCGGTCCCCGCGGCGCCGGCCAGCACCTGCCACGCCGCCCGCCCGGCCGCCCGCAGTTCGGCCGCCAGCGACGGGTCCAGGGCCGCCAGGGCGGCGACGTCCGGCCGGCCTCCGCCGTGGGGCGCGCCGAGTGCGCGCGCGACGGCCTCGTCGAAGGGCTCGGCGCGTTCGTCCAGGTAGCCGGGGGCCTTGACGTCCCGGCACGCCGCCCCGTCCCCCATGACCAGCAACGCCACCCGTTCGGCGGCGCCGGCGAGCCGCTCGCCCAGAGCGAGGCATTCGCGCGGTGACGCGTCGAACGCCACCGCCTGGTACTGGACGGGCGGCGTGTGCTCGGCCCGCCGCAACAGCCAGCATCCGATCGCCAACGACAGGGGCAGCCGGTCCCGCCCCGACCCCAGCGTCAGGTCCAGCCCGTAGGGGCGGAAGTCGGCCGCGGCGTCGGCGTCGGGCCGCCAGGTGCGTTCGTCGCCCCCCACGACGACGAGGACGTCCCCATCGAGCCTGCGCACCGCCTCGTCACAGGCGTCGCGCAGGCCGTCCAGCTCACCGGCGGCCGCCCCCGCCATCTCCGGGACCAGCAGCGGCGGGTGCGGGCACACCGCCGCGGAGACCAGCGCCACGCCTCAGTGCGCCGTGCAGGACGACGCGGGCTGCGCCGCGGGACGGCCTATCGTCGGCATGCCCAGCGAAACGGTCTGCTTGGGCTCGCTCTGGCGCGCCTCCCAGGCGTCCCCCGCCCGCGTCCGGCGGACGGCGCGGACCGGCCCGTCGGCCACCAGATGGTGCGGCGCGGCGTACGTCACCTCGACGGTGACCATGTCGCCCGGGCGGACGGTTTCGTCCGGCGCGCGGAAGTGCACCAGGCGGTTGTCCGGGGCGCGGCCGGACAGGCGGCGCGTCTCCCCGTCCTTGCGGCCCTCGCCCTCGGCGACGAGCACCTCCAGGCTGCGGCCCACCAGCTTCTTGTTCTCCTCCCAGGAGATCTGCTCCTGGAGGGCGACCAGCCGCTCGTACCGCTCCTGCACGACCTCCTTCGGCACCTGGTCCTCCATCTCGGCCGCCGGGGTGCCGGGACGCTTGGAGTACTGGAACGTGAACGCGCCGGAGAAGCGCGCCTCGCGCACCACGTGCAGGGTCTGCTCGAAGTCCTCCTCGGTCTCGCCGGGGAAGCCCACGATGATGTCGGTGGTGATCGCCGCGTCCGGGATCGCGGCCCGGACCTTCTCGATGATCTTCAGGTAGCGCTCCTGCCGGTAGGAGCGGCGCATCGCCTTCAGCACCCGGTCCGAGCCGGACTGCAGCGGCATGTGCAGCGACGGCATGACGTTGGGCGTCTCGGCCATCGCGGCGATCACGTCGTCGGTGAAGTCCTTCGGATGCGGCGAGGTGAACCGCACCCGCTCCAGGCCCGCCACGCCGCCGCAGGCGCGCAGCAGCCCGGCGAACGCCGACTGCCCGCCGGCGGTCATCTCCCGGACCTCGTCCGGGGCCGAGCCCAGCGCGCCGAACCCCGAGCCGTAGGCGTTGACGTTCTGGCCCAGCAGCGTGATCTCGATGACGCCCTCGGCGACCAGCGCCTCCACCTCGGCGAGGATCTCGCCGGGACGGCGGTCGCGCTCCTTGCCGCGCAGCGACGGCACGATGCAGAAGGTGCAGGTGTTGTTGCAGCCGACCGAGATCGACACCCACGCCGCGTACGGCGACTCGCGCCGCGTCGGCAGCGTCGAGGGGAAGGTCACCAGCGACTCTTCGATCTCGACCTGCGCCTCCCGCTGCACGCGGGCCCGCTCCAGCAGGACGGGCAGCGACCCGATGTTGTGGGTGCCGAACACCACGTCCACCCAGGGGGCGCGCTTGATGATCGCCTCGCGGTCCTTCTGCGCCAGGCAGCCGCCCACCGCGATCTGCATGCCCGGATGCCCGTCCTTGACCGGACGCAGGTGCCCCAGGTTGCCGTACAGCCGGTTGTCGGCGTTCTCCCGGACGGCGCAGGTGTTGAACACCACCACGTCGGGCTCGACGCCCTCGGCGCGCACGTAGCCGGCCGACTCCAGCAGCCCCGCCAGGCGCTCGGAGTCGTGGACGTTCATCTGGCAGCCGTAGGTACGGATCTCGTACGTACGGGCGCGGCTTTCTGCGGATGCGGTCATGGCAATCACCAAGGGTACGCGGCGTCCCGGGGGCCGTGCGCGCTCAGGGCGCGGCCCGCGCGGTCCGAGCGTCGCACAGCGCGGGGGCGCTCCGCCGCGGCAGGTCGCAGGGGACCGGGGCAGCACCGTGACCTGTGGGGCCGCAGTGGCGGCCCGCCGCGCCCGCCGGCCGCGAATCGGCTGCCGACGTGCGCATCTGTGATCGTATCGGTACCGCCTGGAGGCTTGTTACGCGCCGTAGATGCCGTAAAGTCCGAGCCCATGACGGACAGCGGAGGCAGGCCCGAGAACGTGACCGACAAGGAGGTCACCGAGGTCGCAGGCGGGCCCCAGGAGGGCGATCCGGGGGCGGCCCCCCTCGTCGTGGTCGAGAACGTCAACAAGTACTTCGGCGATCTGCACGTTCTCAAGGACATCAACCTCACGGTGAACCGCGGCGAGGTCGTGGTCATCATCGGCCCCTCGGGCGGCGGCAAGTCGACCCTGTGCCGGTCGATCAACCGGCTGGAGCCGATCGACAGCGGCCGGATCCTGGTCGACGGCAAGGAGCTGCCCAAGGAGGGCAAGGAGCTGGCCAGGCTCCGCGCCGACGTGGGCATGGTCTTCCAGTCCTTCAACCTGTTCGCCCACAAGACGATCCTGGAGAACGTCACCCTCGGCCCCGTCAAGGTGCGCAAGGTGCCCAAGGAGGAGGCCGAGAAGCACGCGATGGAACTGCTCGATCGCGTGGGGATCGCCAGCCAGGCGCAGAAGTACCCCGCCCAGCTGTCGGGCGGTCAGCAGCAGCGCGCCGCCATCGCGCGCTCCCTGGCGATGCGGCCCAAGGTCATGCTGTTCGACGAGCCCACGTCGGCGCTGGACCCCGAGATGGTCAACGAGGTGCTGGACGTGATGACCGAGCTGGCCCGGGAGGGAATGACCATGATCGTGGTTACCCACGAGATGGGCTTCGCCCGGCGGGCGGCGCAGAAGGTCGTGTTCATGGCCGACGGCCAGATCGTCGAGGAGAACACGCCCGACGAGTTCTTCACCAACGCGCGCACCGACCGCGCCAAGGACTTCCTTTCCAAGATCCTCACGCACTGAGAGTTCGCGGGGCTCCAGCAGAAAGCAGAGGTGCACCACAGCATGCGAGTACGTCGTCGTCTCGGCGCCGTGATCGGCGCGGCCGCCGCGCTGTCCCTGGCGCTTTCCGCCTGTGGCAGCGACACCGAGAAGACCGAGGCCAAGAGCGTCGTCGACAAGGCCAAGGAGACCAAGAAGCTCACCATCGGCATCAAGTTCGACCAGCCCGCGCTCGGCCTGAAGAAGCCCGACGGCACCTTCGAGGGCTTCGACGTGGACGTCGCCAAGTACATCGCCCAGCAGCTGGGCGTGCCCGAGAGCGGCATCACCTTCAAGGAGACCACGTCCGCCAACCGCGAGTCGTTCCTCGGCGGCGGCCAGGTCGACCTGGTGGTGGCCACCTACTCCATCACCGAGGCGCGCAAGCAGCAGGTGACCTTCGGCGGCCCCTACTACGTCGCGCACCAGGACACGATGGTGCGGGCCGACGACAACAGCATCAAGAAGGCCCAGGACCTCAAGGGCAAGAAGCTGTGCAAGGCCGCCGGGTCCAACTCCTTCCGCCGCGTCACCGAGGGCCCGCCGGACGGCAAGCTGGCCATCTCCGGCGTGACGCTGGTGGACGCCTCCAGCTACTCGGAGTGCGTCGCCAAGCTGAAGGCCGGCGCGCTGGACGCGGTCAGCACCGACGACCTGATCCTGGCCGGGTTCGCCAGCCAGCAGAAGGGCTCGTTCAAGGTCATCAACGACCCCTTCACCGACGAGAAGTACGGCGTCGGCATCAAGAAGGGCGACACCAAGACCTGCGAGGCCGTCAACCAGGCGATCCAGAAGATGTACTCCGACGGCACCGCCAAGACCCTCCTGGAGAAGCACTTCTCGGGTACGGGGCTGAAGTTCGCCACGACCGCTCCGCAGATGGAAGGCTGCGCCTGAGCCCGGACCGCTGGATGACGGCCTGAGCCCGCCTCCCGGGCCGAGCCTGGCGCCCGAGGCCCCCTGTCCGACGACCCGGGTCCGGTTCCGTCCAGGCTGAGGCCGTCCCGTGCCGGTGTCCTCCGCCCCGGAGGCGCGCGTCCGCGACGGGCGCCTCCGGGGCGCGCCCGCCGCCGGGCGCGGTCCCGCGGAGCGGCAGCGGCACGTCCCCGAACCGCTGGAACGTCATGTCACAGCTAAGCGAGCTTTTCGACTTCGGCCCGTTCTTCGACAACTTCGACCTGATCCTCGAAGGGTTCTGGGCGACCGTCCGCCTGTCCGCGGCCTCGGCGGTGCTCTCCCTCGTCATCGGGACGGTCCTGGTGAGCTTCCGGGTGTCGCCGGTCCCGGTGCTGCGGGCCGTCGGCGCGGCGTACGTCAACGTCCTGCGCAACACGCCGCTGACCCTGGTGCTGCTCATGTGCGCCCTGGGCCTGAACGACACGCTGGCGCTGAAGTTCTCCGACGACCCCGGCACCACCTACTACTGGTGGGCGGTCACCGGGCTGTCGGCGTACACCGGCGCGTTCGTCTGCGAGGCGCTGCGCTCGGGCATCAACACGGTGCCGCTCGGCCAGGCCGAGGCGGCCCGGTCGATCGGGCTGACCTTCTTCCAGTCGCTGCGCATGATCATCTTGCCGCAGGCGTTCCGCGCGGTCATCGCCCCGCTGGGCAGCATCCTCATCGCGATGATCAAGAACACCACGGTGGCCGCCGCCGCGAGCTACGCCGAGACGGCGACGGTGATGAAGGACCTCCTCGACCTGCCGACCTTCAACAGCGGGGCCATCCCGCTGTTCATCGGCGTGGCGATCGGGTTCATGCTCCTCACCCTGCCGACCGGGTTCTTCTTCGGTTGGCTGGCCAAGCGGATGGCGGTGGCGCGATGAGCAAGGAAGCCAACGTTCTGTTCGACGCGCCGGGCCCGCGGGCGCAGGCGCGCAACCGGGTGCTGACCGTGGTGTCGGCGATCGCGGTGCTCGGCGTGGTCGCGGCGCTGATCTGGCGGCTGGCCGACAAGGGCCAGTTCGAGGGCGAGCTGTGGAGCCCGTTCATCGAGTGGCAGGTCTGGGACAACCTGATCCTGCCCGGCCTGTGGAACACGCTCCGCGCCGCCGCGCTCGCCTCCGTGCTCGCCCTGCTGTTCGGCGCCGTGTTCGGCCTGGCCCGGCTGTCGGACCACTGGTGGATCCGGATCCCGGCCGGGGCGGTCGTGGAGTTCTTCCGGGCGATCCCGCTGCTGATCCTGATCTTCTTGGCGTTCTTCCTGCCGAACAAGATCAGCCCGGTCATCGCCGAGTCGCCGTTCGGGCAGTTCCAGCGCCTGTCGGTGGAGTACTTCTTCTCCATCTTCGGCGTGGAGATCAACGCCGGGACGATCACCGTGCCGGCGTTCGCCGCGGTCGTGTTCGGCCTGGTGATGTACAACGGCTCGGTGCTGGCCGAGGTGGTGCGCGCGGGCGTGCTGTCGGTCCCCAAGGGCCAGGCGGAGGCCGCCTACTCCATCGGCCTGCGCAAGAACGGCGTGATGCGCCTGGTGCTGCTGCCGCAGGCGGTCACGGCGATGATGCCCGCGATCGTCAGCCAGCTCGTCGTCCTGCTCAAGGACACCGCGCTCGGCTTCATCATCGCCTACGCCGAGCTCCTCCAGGCCGGGTTCAAGCAGATCCCGCCGAACTACCACAACAACCTCATCCAGGCGGGCCTGGTCGTCGCGGTCATCTATATCGCCATCAACATGGCGCTCAGCCGGCTGGCGACGCTGCTGGAGCGCCGCAGCCGCCGCAGCCGCAAGTCGGCCGCCACGACCATGGGCACCGGCACGGGCGCCCCGCCGGCCCCGGGGATGGCCGCCACGAGCAGCGCGACCGGTGCCAGCGCCTGACTTTCCTCCCCTCCCACCCCAGGGGGCGCCGCCGCCACAAGCGTCGGCGCCCTCTTCATGTTCTCGCCCTTCATGTTCTCGCCGCCGCCCGCCCTCGCGCAGGCGGCGTCCGTAGGACGGCCCGGCCTTACCGGGGACGACCTGGTACGGGGCGTCCCACGTGAGCTACTTGTATCTTTCCGAGTTCAACTGCCCATTCATGGCCCCAACAGGGGTCTGTATGCGGGACGATTCGCATATGACCGCTCGTGCGACCCTTCCCTACGGCTCCTGGCCGTCCCCCATATCTGCCGCCGACGTCGCTCGCGCTCGGCTTCGCCTCGGCTTCCCCACCGTTCACGGCAGTGACGTGTGGTGGCAGGAGACCCGCCCCGAGGAGGGCGGCCGTACCACGGTCATCCATCTGCGAGACGGTCAGCGCACCGAGCTGCTTCCGGCGCCCTGGAACGCCCGCACCCGCGTCCACGAGTACGGCGGGCGCTCGTACCTGCCGGTGCCGGTCGACGACGGGTACGCGCTCGTGTTCTCCAACTACGAGGACCAGCGCCTGCACCGGCTCGACCCGGGCGACGCCAAGCCGCGCCCCCTGACGCCCGAACCCGCCGTCCCCGGGGGGCTGCGCTTCGCCGACTACGTCCTGTCCCCGGACAAGACGGAAGTGTGGTGCGTGTGCGAGGGGCACACCCCGGACGGCATCCGCCGCGCCATCGTCGCCGTCCCCCTGGACGGGAGCGCAGCGCAGGACGCCTCCGCCATCAGGGAGATGGTCAGCGGCGCCGACTTCTACGCCAGCCCCGCGCCGTCTCCCAACGGGGAGCACCTGGCATGGATCCAGTGGAACCACCCCCGCATGCCGTGGGAGGGCACAGAGCTGCGTGTGGCGGCCCTAGAGGACGGCCAGGCCGTCTCCCCTCGCACGGTCAAGGGCGGCCTCACGGAATCCGTCCTGGCGCCGATGTGGCGCGACGCCGAGTCCCTGTACGTCATCTCCGACTGGCCCGGCTGGTGGAACATCTACCAGGTGGGCCTGTACGGGGAGTCGCCCACCGCGCTCTACCCGGCCGAGGAGGAGTTCGCCGCGCCGCTGTGGACCCTCGGGGGCATGCCCTACGCGCTGCTCGACGACGGCCGGCTCGCCGTCCTGCACGGTGAAGGCGACATGCGCCTGGGCGTCTACGACCCCGAGACGTTGGAACTGACCGACGTCGACGTCCCCCCGTACGAGTGCTGGGTGCCCGCGCTGTCGGCCGACGGCACCACCGTCGTCGGGATCGC
Organism: Actinomadura rubrobrunea NBRC 15275; assembly: GCF_001552235.1. NCBI lineage: Bacteria > Bacillati > Actinomycetota > Actinomycetes > Streptosporangiales > Thermomonosporaceae > Actinomadura > Actinomadura viridilutea. The sequence continues at coordinate 24,918 of NZ_BCQU01000015.1, forward strand.
CGGGGGCCCCACGACGCCGTCCGCCGTCGTGCGCGTCGACGTCGAAACCGGCCGCGCCGAGGCCCTGCGCAGCGAACTGACCGACCTGCCCGACGCCGCCTACCTGCCCCGGCCGCGCGCGGAGCAGCTGGAAGGCCCGTTCGGGCGGCCCGTCCACGCGCTGGTGTTCCCGCCCGCCAATCCCGCGGCGACCGGCCCCGCCGACGAGCTTCCGCCCTACGTGGTGTTCGTGCACGGCGGCCCGACCAGCCGCGCCTCCAGCCTCCTGGACTTGGAACGCGCCTACTTCACCAGCCGCGGCATCGGCGTCGTCGAGGTCAACTACGGCGGGTCCAGCGGGTACGGCCGCGCCTACCGGGAACGCCTGCGCCGCCAATGGGGCGTGGTGGACGTCGAGGACGCCGTCGCCGCCGCCAAGGCCCTCGCCGACGGCGGCGTCGCCGACCCGGCCCGCATCGCCATCCGCGGCGGCAGCGCCGGCGGCTGGACCACGCTGGCCGCCGTGACCCGGACCGACGTGTTCAAGGCCGCCACCTCCTACTACGGCATCAGCGACCTGACGGGCTTCGCCGACACCACCCACGACTTCGAGTCGCGCTACCTGTTCAGCCTGATCGGCCCCCTCCCGGGCTTCGAACGCGCCTACGAGGAGCGGTCCCCCATCAACAGCGCCGACAAGACCGCCTGCCCCGTCCTCCTCCTGCAGGGCCTGGACGACCCGATCGTGCCGCCCGACCAGTCCGAACGCTTCGCGCAGGCCCTGGCCGCCAAGAAGATCCCGCACGCGTACCTGACGTTCGAGGGCGAGAGCCACGGCTTCCGCCGGGCCGACACCGTGATCGCGTGCCTGGAGGCCGAGCTGGCGTTCTACGGCCAGATTCTGGGCTTCGATCCGCCCGACGTCCCCCCGCTCACGCTCTCCTGACCGCGCGGGACGCTCGCACACCGTTCTCCCGCTCGAGCAGCGGGGAGGAACGGACGACGAGGCGGCACGCCGACGGACCACCACATCGATCGGCGTGCCGCCACCCGGGCCTGCCAGGCATGCCGGCGATCCACAGCAAGACTCGCCGCGCCTGCGTCCTGTTTCGTCACCGGGGGCGGTGTAGGAGCCGCAGCCGTGCTCACGACGAGGATGTACTGCGGACGGGCGCAGACAACCGATGAGGTCGCGCAGAAGACCGTCGCCGCGTCCAGCATGCGCACCGACCTGCGTGCCGCCCCCAGACCCTGCAGGCACCGCGCATGCGGCATGCGCACCGACCTGCGCCCCACCCCTACCGGTGAAAACTCAGCCGGTCCGGAAGGCAACGGCGCCGAACGGCCCTAAACGCCCCAACGGCGAACTCGGTGGCGTGGGACTCCCGGACGGACGGCTTGCCGCAGGCGATCTCAGCACTCAAGCACGTGGCGTCTCCCCGCTCGCGTTCTCCTGACCAGAAGAAGGCTGAGGAGGCCCCCTGTACCCGAGCGGCCGGCGGGAACGACAACGGCGGCGAAGGGTCGTACCGGCTCAGCGAGCGAACTCGGTGGCGCGGGACTCCCGGACGACCGTGACGCGGATCTGGCCCGGGTACGTCAGCTCGTCCTCGACCTGCTTGGCGATGTCACGAGCGATCACCTGGGCCTGGATGTCGTCCACGGCCTCCGGCTTGACCATCACGCGGATCTCGCGGCCCGCCTGCATGGCGAACACCTTCTCCACGCCCTCGTGCTTGCCGCGGGCGATCTCCTCCAGCCGTTCCAGCCGCTTGACGTAGGCCTCCAGCGACTCGCGGCGCGCGCCGGGACGGCTGCCGCTGATCGCGTCGGCGGCCTGCGTCAGCACCGCCTCCACCGTCCGCACCTCGACCTCGTTGTGGTGCGCCTCGATGGCGTGCACGACGTCCTCGTGCTCCCCGTACCGGCGGGCGATCTCCGCGCCGATCAGCGCGTGGCTGCCCTCCACCTCGTGCGTGAGCGCCTTGCCGATGTCGTGCAGCAGCGTGCAGCGCTTGGCCAGCTCCACCGGCAGCCGCAGCTCGGCGGCCATGATCCCGGCGATGTGCGCCGACTCGATCAGGTGCTTGAGCACGTTCTGCCCGTAGGAGGTGCGGTAGCGCAGCTGGCCGAGCAGCGCGATCAGCTCCGGGTGCATGTCGGTGATGCCGAGCTCCACCAGGGCGTCCTCACCGGCCCGCACGCACAGCTGCTCGACGTCGCGCTTGCTGCGCTCGTACACCTCCTCGATGCGCTGCGGGTGGATCCGGCCGTCCAGGACCAGCTTCTCCAGGGTCAGCCGCGCGACCTCCCGGCGCACCGGGTCGAAGCAGCTGAGCAGGACCGCCTCCGGCGTGTCATCGATGATCAGGTTGACGCCGGTGGTGGACTCGAACGCGCGGATGTTGCGGCCCTCGCGGCCGATGATGCGGCCCTTCATCTCGTCGCCGGGCAGGTGCACCACCGACACCACCGACTCGGCGGTCTGCTCGCTGGCCACCCGCTGGATCGCCAACGTCACGATCTTGCGGGCGCGCTTTTCGCCCTCGGCCCGGGCCGCGTTCTCGATCTCCCGGGTGATCGGGATGGCCTCCCGCTTGGCCTGGTTCTCGATCGCCGTGATGAGCTCGGCCTTGGCCTCCTCGGCCGTCAGCCCGGCGGTGCGCTCCAGGATGCGGCGCCGCTCCTCTTCCAGCCTGCTGAGCTCCTCTTTGCGCTGCGCCAGCGCCCGCTTGGTCTCGGCCAGCTTGGCGGACCACTCCTCCAGGCGGCGCACCTCGGCGTCGAGCCGCTGCTCGCGCTCGGCGAGCCGGGCCTCCCGCCGCTCCAGGTCGTCGCGCAGGGTCTTGAGGTCGTCGCGGAGCGTCCGCGCCTCCTCGTCGAGCTCGGCGCGCACCGAGTTGGCGATCTGCTGGGCCTGTGCTTCGGCGCGTTCCAGGATCCGTCCGGCGTCCGTCGTGGCGGCGGCGCGGATCTCCTCCGCCTCCCGGCGCGCCATCTCCAGCTCGTCCTCGGACGGGACGGGGGGCCGCCCGACGCCCGGGCGTCGCAGGACCGTCACGAGAGCGACCAGGGTCACCAGCAGCGCGGCACCCAACAGGACGCTCTCCATGAGGCAGACCCCTCCTCGGCCGTGGATCCTCCCGGACGGGGATCCTGGTCAGCGAGGACTTACCCGCGGCGCGGCGGCCGAGCCGGTGCACGGTCGGCGTCCGGACCGGCGGCGGTCGGCCCGGTCTGCGCAGCGGCGGTCGTCTTTCCTTTATGCCTCTCAGCTGCTCGAACGTGCTCGGTCGTATGGCAATCCGCGGTGCGCGGAGTAACTCCTCACTGCCGTAACGGTAAGCGGCACGGAGGTAATGAGCAAGCAAACGTCGGGCATTCCGGACTAACCGAACGGCCACGTGAGCACTTCCTTACCGGCATCCGCACAGCCTCCGACCTGCCCCTTTACCGGACCGGACCCGCCCTTTCCAGCCCCGGAATATGTCCGAGGTCTCCCGCGCCGGCGCGTCGCACCACTGCCGCGCCGCGCGGGCTTCCTCGGGTCGAACGCGGCCGCACCGGGCACGCCCCGGTGCGGATCGGCAAGGTCAGGATCGACGCGTCCGTTGAGCTCCGCCCCCAGGGTCGCCGGACGTCGATCGTGTCGCCCCCGAGATCATCCTCGAGTCCGACGCGGCCCCACCTGCGCCCCGAAACCCCCGCCGCCGGACTATCGCGCTCTCGCTTCTTCGCACCGCCGCGCCGCGATGCCAGGCGCACCGGAACCGGACCACATCCCCATGTCACTGATCTGGGATCAGCAGGTTCCGCGGCGTCTCCCCTCCCGCCTTCGCGCCTCGATGACGTGCCGCCGCCTGGGCGCTCGCCCCGTCGGCGAAGGCGTCACTCGACGTCCCACTCGCCTTCGGGGACGTCGCTCACGCCCTCCTGTTCGAGCGCTTCGCGGACCACGCGGTAGGCCAGTCCGGGCGGGTAGCCCTTGCGTGCGAGGAGGCCGACCAGGCGCCGGGTCCGCTTCGCGGTGTCCAGGCCGCGGGTCGCGGCCAGCTTCCGGTCGATCAACGCCCGGGCGGTGCGTTCCTCCTCTTCGGGCGCGAGCGCCTCCACCGCCTCGCTGACGGTCTCGGCGTCCACGCCGCGGCGCCGAAGCTCGGCCGCCAGCGCACGCTTTCCCAGCCCGCGCCCACGGTGCCGGGATTGCACCCATGCCTGCGCGAACGCCTCGTCGTCGATCAGCCCGACGTCGGCGAACCGCCCCAGGACGCGCTCGGCCACCTCGTCCGGCACCTTCTTGCGACGCAGCGCGTCGGCGAGTTGCGCACGGGTGCGCGGCGCCGCGGTCAGCATCCGCAGGCAAATCTCCCGCGCCCGCGCCTCCGCCCGGTCTTCCGCCGTCGCGTCGCGCCCTGGACCGGCGGCCGCCGCGTCCTCGCCCGATCGCCATGCGAGACCGGGTGGCTCGCCACGCTCGGCCGTCCGGCGCCGACTCCCCGTCTGCCGTCGGCGGCCTTCGCTTCTCCGCTGCGCTCGCTTCCGACCCCCGGCGCCGCCGACGGTTTCGCCCCCGTTCTCCGCATCGGCTGGTGCGGCGGGGCCGCCCGCTCGTGGACGACGGCCGTCACGGCCAGCGGTCGGCGACCGCGAGGCGCCACCGGACTCCGGACGGGGCGATTCGGCCCCTGCAGAAGGCGTAGAGGCCGTGTCGAAAGACCTGGCGGGTGTGGACCTCCCCGGCGTGCGACCAGGAGTCCTCCACGGATTGCTTTCCGGCGACGGCGAGGTCCGCGCAGGGCGGCGCCCAGAACGCGACGCCGAGGGAAAAGAGCCGCGCGCGTCATCAACGCTCTCACCGCTCCCCGCGCCGCCAGGCTCCAAGCGGGTCGATTCGGCTGCCGCGAAAGGCCCAGCCGCCGCACCGAAAGGCTGAGGGACCGTAGCGGAAGGCTCAGAGGCCACGGCGGATGGCTCGGAGGGTGTGGGGGACGACGCCGGGCTGTCCGGCTTGCGAGCGGGAGCCTCCCTGGGATTGGCCTCCCGCGACAGTGGAGTCCACGCAGGACCCTCAGAACGCGACGCCCAGGGGAAAGCGTCGCTACGCGCGTCGTCGACACCCCCATCGCTCCCGGTGCCGCCGGGCTCCAGAGGGGCTGACGGCTCAGGGACCGTGGCGGAATCCCTCGCGGCCATTGCGGATGGCTGGGAGGTCGTACCGGAGGACGTCGGACTGTCCGGCGTGTGGCCGGGCCCCTCCCACGGACTGCTCTTCGGCGACGGCGGGGTCCAGGCGGGACGTTCGGAAGACGACGCCCGAGGGAAGGCACGGCGGCCTGCCTCATCGGCGGTCCCACTGCTCCCGGTACGACCGGGTGCCTGACGGCTCGATTCGGCCGCCGCTGACGACTCAAAGGCTGTGGCGGAAGAGCCAGAGGCCGCGTCGGATGGTTCGGAGGGCGTGGGGGACGACGCCGGGCTGTCCGGCTTGCGGGCGGGAGCCTCCCAGAGGTTGGTCTCCCGCGACGGCGGGCTCCACGCAGGGTCCTCCGAACGCGACGCCCAAGGGAAAGTGTCGCTGCGCGCGTCGTCGGCGGTCCCGCCGGTTTCGGTGCCGCGGGGCCGGTCGTCGTCGGAAGGTTCGCCCCAGGGATTGCCCGTGGGCGTCCACTCCTTCTTCGGCGCGCGTGGAGGCTCTCCCCAGAGCTTGCCGTCGGCGGGGGCGAGCCAGGCAGGCGCGGAACCCTCGTCGGCCGGCGCGGCGCCAGCCGGCGTCCAGGGGAGGTCGTCCGCCGCCGAAGCGGGCGTCCCGGCGGACTCGTCGGCGGAGGGCGGGATGGTGTCGTCCTCGGGCGGGACTCGGTGAGCGCTCATCGCGGGCTCTCGGGAGCGGCGGCGCCATCGGGGAAGGACCGCGCACCGGTCCGCCGGTGCCGGGCAAGGCGCCGCCGCCCTTCACACGAGATCATCGCCCAGTCTTCGTCAAGAGTCACCCGGATCGGCGGATTCCTTGTCAGGAATCACCGGGCTTGACGCTTTTGGCGCCCTTGCGCGGCGCGGCGGACGGGGCCGACGGGGCGGCGGCGGCCCCGGCGGTCTCCGGAGCCTCCCGGTCGAGGCGGGGCCCGACGCCCAGCTTCTCCTTGATCTTCTTCTCGATCTCGTCGGCGATGTCCGGGTTGGCCCTGAGGAAGTTGCGGGCGTTCTCCTTGCCCTGGCCGAGCTGGTCGCCCTCGTAGGTGTACCAGGCGCCGGACTTGCGGACGAAGCCGTGCTCGACGCCCAGGTCGATCAGGCCGCCCTCCCGGCTGATGCCCTGGCCGTACAGCAGGTCGAAGTCGGCGACGCGGAACGGCGGGGCCAGCTTGTTCTTGACGACCTTGACGCGCACCCGGTTGCCGACGGGCTCGGTGCCGTCCTTGAGGGTCTCGATGCGGCGCACGTCCAGGCGGACGGAGGCGTAGAACTTCAGCGCCCGGCCGCCGGTGGTGGTCTCGGGCGAGCCGAACATCACGCCGACCTTCTCGCGCAGCTGGTTGATGAAGATGGCGGTGGTCTTGGTCGAGTTGATCGCACCGGTGAGCTTGCGCAGCGCCTGCGACATCAGCCGGGCCTGCAGGCCGACGTGGCTGTCGCCCATCTCGCCCTCGATCTCGGCGCGCGGCACCAGCGCGGCCACCGAGTCGATGACCACGATGTCGATGGCGCCGGACCGGATCAGCATGTCGGTGATCTCCAGCGCCTGCTCGCCGGTGTCGGGCTGGGACACCAGCAGGGCGTCGATGTCCACGCCGAGCTTGCGGGCGTACTCGGGGTCGAGGGCGTGCTCGGCGTCCACGAACGCGGCGATGCCGCCCTTCTTCTGCACGTTCGCCACCGCGTGCAGGGCGATGGAGGTCTTGCCACTGCCCTCGGGGCCGTAGATCTCGACGATGCGGCCGCGCGGCAGGCCGCCGACGCCCAGGGCGATGTCGAGGGAGATCGACCCGGTCGGCACCACCTCGACCGGTGCCCGGGCCTCGTCGCCCAGCCGCATCACCGAGCCCTTGCCGAACTGCCGCTCGATCTGGGCCAGTGCCGTCTCGAGAGCCTTCTCCCGGTCGTTCGCTGCCATCAGAGGTGCCCCTTGTCTGTCCGGTGCTGTCGCGGCCCGGTGACCCCGGCCGTGTCACGGGTGACGTTACGGGGAGCCACCGACAGTTTCGAGGTGCCGGCCGACGTGTGGACAACGCCGCACGCGGGCCCCACTTTACCGAACATCCGTTCGATCATGGGATCGCGTGGCGATTTGACCGGGAAACTCCGTGCGTCGCGCGTCCCCGAGCCCGTACGCTGGCGCAGTTACGGAGGGTTTGCCCATGACGCTGACCGTTCTCTTCTGCGTCGATCCGCTCCACCCCCGGCGCGTCGATCCCTACTTCTCGCGCGAGGCCGCCGCCGTACGGGACCACTACGGCGAGATCGCCCTCATCGACCACGACGCCCTCCAACGAGGCGACGCCGACGGAGCGGTGCGGGCCGTCCCCGACGACCTCGGGCCCGTCTGGTACCGCGGGTGGATGGTGACGAGCGCCGAGTACGCCGCCCTCGCCGCCGCGCTCAAGCAGCGGGGCGCCGTGCTGCTCACCCACCCCGACGACTACCGGCGCGCGCACGAGCTGCCGGGCTGGCACGACACGTTCGCCGGCCTCACCCCGCGCAGCGTGTGGCGGCCCGTCGAGCCGTACGGGGACCCGGGAGACCTGGCCGAGCTGGTACGGCCCCTGCGGGCCGGGCCCGCCGTCGTCAAGGACTACGTCAAGTCCCGCAAGCACGAGTGGGAGCAGGCGTGCTTCGTGCCCGACGTGAAGAACACGACGCAGCTGCGCTCGGTCGTCGAGAAGATGATGGCGCTGCAGGGCGACGCGCTGGCGGGCGGGATCGTGGTGCGCGAGTACGAGCGGTTCGACGGCTCCGGCGAGGCGCGGGTGTGGTGGGTGGACGGCGAGCCCGCGGTGGTGGGCCCGCATCCCGACACCCCTGACGTGGAGCCGGAGCCGCCGGACTACGAGGCGGTGGCGTCCGCCGTGCGCAGCCTGGGGTGCCGGTTCATCACCACCGACTTGGCGCGCCGCGAGGACGGCCGGTGGCGCGTGGTGGAGGTGGGCGACGGCCAGGTGAGCGGCCTGCCCGCCACGGTCGACCCGATGGACCTGTACGCGCATCTGCCGCTTCCCGACTGAGCAGGCCCTCGCCACGGTGCGCGACGGGTCGATCGCAGTGGAACCGGGACGGCGCTCACTTCCGTCACACGATCGAACACCCTTAGTCTGTGGCTCCGCGATGCGGATCCCATGACGGAGGGCGCCTCCGGCCTTCCAGGCGGCACCCCGTCGCAGAGCCCCCAGATCTTTTTGTAAGGACGTGTCCCATGCCCCAACAGGACCTCCCGCGGCCCCGGCTCAGCTCCCGGGCGGTGAAGATCGGCATGGTCAGCGCTCTATCGCTCACGCTGGCGGCGTGCGGCAAGACGACGACGGCGTACTGCGTCGACCGCCTGTCGTTCACGGCCCTCGGATCAGGCAGTTACAGGGTCGTTCCCGACTACTACTGCGAGCGGACCTACCCCTTTACCTCGCCCGACTACGGCCGCTACTTCTGGTACTACGGCCCCAAGCGCGTCTCCGACGACTCCGGCTACAACTCCGGCGGCAGCAGCACCGGCGGCACCTATGTCTCCGGGGGCAGCCGCTACGCGCCGAGCAGGGGCAAGATCAAGACCAGCAGCGGCAAGACCCTCCGCGGCGGGTTCGGCGGCAGCGGACGCAGCGGAGGCTGACGTTGCGACGCGTCCGCTCGACGCCCCGACCCGACTGGCCCGCCCGGATCGAGGCTCAGGGACTGGCCTTCCACAAGACCGCCCACCCCGAGAACCTCAGCCGCCCCTACTGGGACGAGTCCGTGCACTACGTCTTCGAGATGGACGAGGTGCTGGCCCTGGAGGAGGTGGTGGAGGAGCTGCACCGCATGTGCCTGGAGGTGGTGGACCATGTGGTGACGACCGGCCGCTACCACGTCCTCGGCATCCCCGACCGGGTGGCGCCTCTCATCGAGGAGTCGTGGCGCCGCCGGGACCCGCACCTGTACGGGCGGTTCGACCTCTGGTACGACGGCACGGGCCCCGCCAAGCTGCTGGAGTACAACGCCGACACCCCCACCTCGCTGGTGGAGAGCTCCATCGTCCAGTGGTATTGGCTCCAGGACGTCTTCCCCGGCGACGACCAGTGGAACTCCATCCATGAACGCCTGGTCGACCGGTGGAAGCAGATCGCGCCCGGTCTGGCCAAGGGTCCCGTGCACTTCGCCTGGACCAACGGCGACGAGACCGGCGAAGAGGTCATGACGATCGCCTACATCCAGGAGACCGCCCAAGAGGCGGGCCTGCCGGGTGTGGCGCTCGCCATGGAGGACATCGGGTGGGACCCAGTCGGCCGGCGGTTCGTCGACCTGGACGACAACGAGATCCGCACGCTCTGCAAGCTGTACCCCTGGGAGTGGATCGTCGCCGAGCCGTTCGGCGAGCACGTCCCCGCCACCACGGCGTGGATCGAACCCATCTGGAAGATGGTGCTGTCGAACAAGGCGCTCCTGGTGCTGCTGTGGGAGCTGTTCCCCGGCCACCCCAATCTGCTGCCCGCCTACCTCAACACGCCGTCAGACCTCACCTCGTACGTGCAGAAGCCGCTGCTGGGGCGGGAGGGCGCCAACATGCGCATCGTCACGCCCGACGGCACCGAGCATCGCACCGAGGGCAGGTACGGGCGAGAGGGGTTCGTCTTCCAGGAGTTCTGCCCCCTGCCCGACTTCGACGGGCAGCGTCCGGTGCTCGGCGCGTGGGTCGTCCATGACGAGTCGGCGGGGCTGGGCATCCGCGAGACCGCCGGGCTCATCACCGACGACACCTCGTCCTTCGTGCCGCACCGCATCCCCCTGTAACCGGATCAGCGAATCCCCGTAAGGAGAACGATGTCACTCGCGCTCGACGACGAACTCGGGCAGATCCTCATCGAGGGCGTCGGGGCGATCTTCGCCTACGCCGCCGTCGGCCTGGCCCTGTTCGTCCTGGGCTTCTACATCGTGGACTGGACCACGCCCGGCCGGCTGATCTCCATCATCCGCCGCGACCGCAGCCCCAACGCGACGTTCCTGGCCTGTGCGGCGACGATCGGCATCGGCCTCATCGTGGCCGTGTCCATCTACTCGGCGGGCGGGGACCTGCTGGAGGGGCTCATCCGGGTGGCCGTGTTCGGCGGCGTCGGCGTCATCGCGCAGGCCATAGCCGTGCTGGTCTTCGACCGCCTGGTCGGGGTGGACGTGCGCGGCTGCGTGAAGGAGCCCAAGCTGGAGCCCGCCGTGGTCCTGCTCGGCGTGGCCAACGTCGCGATCGGCCTGGTCACCGCCATGGCCGTCTACGGGTGATCCGCGCCGGAATCCGACCGGGGCCACCGACGTTCGAGCGAGGTCGGCGGCGAGGACGCCGAGGGCGCGCGGCCGGTGTCAGTGCAGGTGCTGGGGGACGTCGAACGTCGCGCAGACGGCCTGCCAGACCTTCTTGGCGTCCTCGCCGTCGGCCAGGGCCTGCTCGATGGTGCGGCCCCCCAGTTCGGCCATGACGTAATCCTTGGCGACGCTCTCCGCGTACGTCTCGCCGAACTGCTCGCTCATCCGCTCCCAGAACTGTGTCAGGCGCACCCCTCCACGCTATCCGACCGGGCCTCGGCCGACCGGCTCGGTGACCCCCGAGGGGGCCTGTCCGAGCACGTCCGGGCGCCCGCCGAACGACGCCGGGCAGGGTGGCTGGGGCCACTCGGGCGCGAGCTGTCAGTCCTGCGAGGCAGGATGGCTGCATGACCTTTGACGTGCTCGAACGCTTCTCCCCGGCCACGCGCGCGTGGTTCACCGGAGCGTTCGCCGCGCCCACCGCGGCGCAGGCGGGCGCGTGGGAGTCGATTTCGAGCGGCGACCACACCCTGGTCGTGGCGCCCACCGGTTCGGGCAAGACGCTGGCCGCGTTCCTGTGGTCCCTGGACCGGCTGGCCGCGGGCGCCCCGGCGGCCGAGCGCGCCGACCCGCGGCGCCGCTGCCGGGTGCTCTACGTGTCCCCGCTGAAGGCCTTGGCCGTGGACGTCGAACGCAACCTGCGGGCCCCGCTGACCGGCATCCGGCAGGCCGCCCGCCGCCTGGGCCTGCCCGAGCCGGAGGTCCGCGTCGGGGTCCGGTCCGGCGACACGCCCGCCGACGAGCGCCGCAGGCTCGCCGTCCGGCCGCCGGACATCCTGATCACCACGCCGGAGTCGCTGTTCCTGATCCTCACCTCGCGGGCCCGCGAGGCGCTGCGCGGCGTCGACACCGTGATCGTCGACGAGGTGCACGCGGTCGCCGGCACCAAGCGCGGCGCGCATCTGGCGCTGTCGCTGGAGCGCCTGGACGCCCTGCTGGAGCGCCCGGCGCAGCGCATCGGCCTGTCCGCGACGGTGCGGCCGGCGGAGGAGGTGGCGGCGTTCCTGGGCGGCACCCGGCCCGCGACGGTCGTGCAGCCGCCCGCCGACAAGGAGTTCGACCTCGACATCGTCGTCCCCGTCGAGGACATGGGCGAGATCGGGCAGTCCGCGGACGTCTCCGGCGCCGCGGACCCGCGGCGGCGCAGCATCTGGCCGCACGTGGAGGACCGCCTGCTCGACCTGATCGAGGCGCATCGCTCCACCCTGGTGTTCGCCAACTCCCGCCGCCTGGCCGAGCGCCTGTGCGGCCGCCTCAACGAACTGGCGTACGAACGCCTGCACCCGCCGGAGGACGTCTCGCTCCACCACGAGGCCGAGGTGCCGTCCGAGAACGGCGGCATCGGCCTGGGCCGCCTCAGCATGGAGGATGTGCGGCGGGCGTTGACAGGCGGCGACGACGGCCGCGCCCCCGGGGACGACACCGATGGCGGCCAAGGCCGAGCCTGGCCCGGCAACGGAAGCCAGGAAGAAGTCCGGACGCAAGGCGAAAAGCCGCGGGGGATGCCTGCGGACGTGATGGCGCAGGCGGGTGTGTCCCAGGGAGCGCCCAGGGAGGTCGCGCGGGCTCACCACGGCTCGGTCTCCAAGGAGGAGCGGGCCGGCATCGAGGAGGCGCTCAAGCAGGGGCGGCTGCCCGCGGTCGTCGCCACGTCCAGTCTTGAGCTGGGCATCGACATGGGCGCCGTCGACCTGGTGGTGCAGGTGGAGTCGCCGCCGTCGGTGGCCAGCGGGCTGCAGCGCGTGGGACGGGCCGGGCACCAGGTGGGCGCGGTGTCCAAGGGCGTCATCTTCCCCAAGTACCGGGGCGACCTCCTCCAGACCGCCGTGGTGGCCGAGCGGATGCGGCGCGGGGAGATCGAGGAGCTGCGGTATCCGCGCAACCCGCTCGACGTGCTGGCCCAGCAGATCGTCGCCATGGTCGCCATGGACGAGTGGACCGTCGACGATTTGGAGGCCGTCGTCAGGCGGGCCGCCCCGTTCGCCGCGCTCCCCCGCTCGGCCCTGGAGGCGACCCTGGACATGCTGGCCGGACGCTACCCCAGCGACGAGTTCGGGGAGCTGCGGCCGCGCCTGGTGTGGGACCGGGTCACCGGCACGCTGCGCGCGCGCCCCGGGGCGCAACGCCTCGCGGTCACCAGCGGGGGCACGATTCCCGACCGCGGCCTGTTCGGCGTGTTCCTCGTCGGCGAGAAGTCCTCCCGGGTCGGGGAGCTGGACGAGGAGATGGTGTACGAGTCGCGGGTCGGCGACGTGTTCGTACTGGGGGCCAGTTCCTGGCGCATCGAGGACATCACCCCCGACCGGGTGCTGGTCTCCCCCGCCCCCGGACAGCCGGGCAAACTGCCGTTCTGGCACGGCGACTCCCCCGGGCGTCCCGCCGAGCTGGGGCGGGCCCTGGGCGCGTTCACCCGCGAGCTGGCCCGGATGCCCGCCGACGAGGCCCGCGCCCGCGTCCGGGCCGCCGGGCTGGACGAGTGGGCGTCCGCCAACCTGGTGTCCTACCTGGCCGAGCAGCGGGAGGCGACCGGGCACGTCCCCGACGACCGCACGATCGTCGTCGAACGGTTCCGCGACGAGCTCGGCGACTGGCGCATGGTGGTGCACTCGCCGCTGGGGGCGCGGGTGCACGCGCCGTGGGCGCTGGCCATCGCGGGACGCCTGCGCGAACGGTACGGGGTGGACGCGCAGGCCATGCACGCCGACGACGGCATCGTGATCCGCATCCCCGACATGGACGACCCGCCGGGCGCGGACCTCGCCGTGTTCGACCCCGAGGACGTCGAACGCGCCGTGGTGGACGAGCTGGGCGGGTCGGCGCTGTTCGCCGCGCGGTTCCGCGAGTGCGCGGCGCGGTCGCTGCTGCTGCCGCGCCGCCGCCCCGACCGGCGCATGCCGCTGTGGCAGCAGCGGCAGCGGGCCGCGCAGCTGCTGGCGGTGGCGAGCAAGTACCCCTCGTTCCCCATCGTGCTGGAGACGATGCGCGAGTGCCTGCAGGACGTGTTCGACGTCCCGGGGCTGACGCAGGTGATGCGCGACCTGTCGGGCCGCAGGACGCGGGTGGTGGAGGTGGAGACGCCCGAGCCGTCGCCGTTCGCCCGGTCGCTGCTGTTCCGCTACGTCGGCGCGTTCATGTACGAGGGCGACTCCCCGCTGGCCGAACGCCGCGCCCAGGCGCTGGCGCTCGACACGGCGCTGCTGTCGGAGCTGCTCGGCCAGGCCGACCTGCGGGAGCTGCTGGACCCGCAGGTCGTCGCCGAGACCGAGCGCGCGTTGCAGCGGCTGACGCCCGACCGCCGCGCCCGCGGCGTGGAAGGCGTCGCCGACCTGCTGCGCGACCTGGGTCCCCTGACCGCCGCCGACCTCGCCGCGCGCACGGACGTTCCCGAGGGCGACCCCGAGCGCGACCCCGAGCGCGACGCCGATCGGGCGGCGCGGTGGGCCGAGGAGCTGGAGCGGAGCCGGCGGGCGATCCGGGTGCGGGTCGCCGGGCGCGACTGCTGGGCGGCGGTCGAGGACGCCGCGCGGCTGCGCGACGCGCTGGGCGTGCCGCCGCCGGTGGGGGTGCCCGAGGCGTTCTTGGAGCCGGTGGACGACCCGCTGGGGGACCTGGTGTCCCGGTACGCGCGCACGCACGGCCCGTTCCGGGCGGCCGACGTCGCCGCCCGGTTCGGGCTCGGCGTGGCCGTGGTGACCGATGCGCTGCGGCGGCTGGCCGGCGAGGGACGCGTGGTGGAGGGCGAGTTCCTGCCCGTGGAGGCGGTCTCCGGTCCGCCGACGGGCGAGTGGTGCGACACCGGCGTGCTGCGGACGCTGCGGCGGCGGTCGCTGGCGCGGCTGCGCGCCGAGGTGGAGCCGTCGCCGCCGGAGGCGCTGGGCCGGTTCCTGCCCGCCTGGCACGGCATCGCGGGCGGGTCGCGGCTGCGCGGCATCGACGCGCTGGTGCAGGCGATCGAGCAGCTGCAGGGCGCGGCCGTGCCGGCGTCCGCGCTGGAGACGCTGGTGCTGCCCTCGCGGGTCCCCGGGTACTCGCCCGCGATGCTGGACGAGCTGACCTCGGCGGGCGAGGTGATCTGGGCCGGGCAGGGCGGGCTGCCGGGCGGCGACGGGTGGGTGTCGCTGCATCTGGCCGACACCGCGCCGCTGCTGCTGCCCGAGCCGCTGCCGATCACCCTGACGCCGCCGCACCGGGCGGTGCTGGACGCCCTCGGCCCGTCCGAGCAGGGCGGCGCGCTGTTCTTCCGCACCCTGTCCGACCGGGTCAACGCCGCGGTCACCGCGTCCGACCAAGAGCTCGTCGCGGCCGTGTGGGACCTGGTGTGGGCGGGGCTGCTGACCAACGACACCCTGGCGCCGCTGCGGGCGTCCCTCGGGTCGGGGCGTCCGGCGCACCGGGCGCGGGCCACCCGCCGCCGTGGCCGTCCGGTGCTGCCGTCGCGCACGGGCCCGCCGACGGTCGCGGGCCGCTGGTGGGCGCTGCCCGAGCGGGAGACCGACGCCACCCGCCGGGCGCACGCGCTGGCCGACGCCCTGCTGGAGCGGTACGGCGTCGTCGTCAGGGGCGCGGTGGCCGCCGAACGCGCTCCGGGCGGGTTCGCGGCGGTGTACCCGGTGCTGCGGGCGTTCGAGGAGAGCGGACGGTGCCGCCGCGGCTACTTCGTGGAGGGCCTCGGCGCGGCCCAGTTCGCGCTGCCCGGCGCGGTCGACCGGCTGCGGGCGCTGCGGCCGCGGGAGCCCGCCGACCCGTGGGAGACGCCCGCGCCGGGGGACGGCCCCCGGGCCCTCGTGCTGGCGGCGGCCGACCCGGCCAACCCGTACGGGGCGGCGCTGCCGTGGCCGGAACGCGACGGGGAGACCCCCGGCGCGCACAAGCCGGGCCGCAAGGCGGGCGCGCTGGTGGTGCTGGTGGAGGGGCGTCTCGTCCTGTACGTCGAACGCGGCGGGCGCACGCTGCTGACCTGGTCCGACGACCCGCGGGAGCTGCAGCCGGCGGTGGACGCGCTGGCCCTGGCGGTCCGGGAGGGCGCGCTCGGCAGGCTGACCGTCGAACGCGCGGACGGCGAGTCGATCAGCCGCTCGCCGCTGGCCGCCGCCCTGGAGGCCGCCGGGTTCCACCCGACGCCGCGAGGGCTGCGCCTGCGCGCCTGACCCGCGCCGCCCGCGACGTGGGACGCCGTCGGCGCGGGTCGCGACCGCTGGCCCGGCCGCGCCTCGAGCGGCGCGGGTGCGCGGGGTCAGCGGGAGCGGCGGCGGAACATGGCGACGAGGCCGCGGAAGGCGCGTTCGTCCAGGGAGCCGAACGGGTTGTCGTGGACGACGTAGGTCCAGGTCGCGGACGGCCGGACCAGTCCCGCCCCGGGCATGTCGATCTCCCCGTCGACGACGGCGAGGGCGTCGAAGGTCTCGGCCGCCCGTTCCCGGGCCCGCTCTGGGAGGCGCTTGCCCGCCGGGACGGCCTCGCGGTGGAACTCGACCAGCGGGTCCAGGCCGCGTCCGAGCGAGCGCAGGTGGATGCCCTCGCGCAGGTCGGCGAGGAAGGCCAGGTGCTCGGCCCAGCAGCGGTCGAGGTGGAACAGCATGATCTGGCGGGCCGCGGCGGCGACCCGCTCCGGGCCGACCGCCGCGACGAGCTCGGCGTGCCGCTCGGGGCGCAGCTCCGCCAGCACCCGGTCGGCGCGGTCGCCGTGCAGGACCTCGTCGCGTTCGGCGAGCACCTCCCGGCGCTGCAGGCTGATGAGGTGGTGGTAGCGCCAGGTGTTGCGGTGGATCTCCAGGTCCACGCCTTCGGCGACGCGCTGGGCGTGGGCGACGATCCAGCGCGCGTTCTTGTCGTCCACGCGGCCGTCCGGCGCCACGGGGCCGCCGTGGGACTCGTCGGGCGCGTACCGGGTGACCAGGTCGTCCTCCAGGCTGGCGAAGAACACCGAGCCGCCCGGGTCGCCCTGCCGTCCGGCGCGGCCGCGCAGCTGGTCGTCCAGGCGGCTGCTGGAATGGCGGCCCGTCCCGATCACCAGCAGCCCGCCGAGGGCGGCGACCCGTTCGCGCTCCTCCTCGGACACCGGCGGCGGGGAGGCGGACGGGTCCGCCCCGGGCGGGGCGCCGCCGCCCAGGCGGATGTCGGTGCCGCGTCCGGCCATCTGGGTGGAGACGGTGATCGCGCCGTACGCCCCGGCGCGGGCGATGATCGCGGCCTCTTCGGCGTCGTTCTTGGCGTTGAGGACGACGCACGGCAGGCCGGACCGCTCCAGGCAGCGGGCCAGCCGTTCGGATTCGGCGACGTCGAGGGTGCCGACGAGCACGGGACGCCCGGCGGCGTGCGCGGCGGCGATCTCGTCGACGATCGCGACCTCCTTGTCGGCGGCGGTGGCGTACAGCCGGTCCGGCTCGTCCGCCCGCACGCACGGGCGGTTGGGCGGGATCACCGCGATCTCCAGGTCGTAGAACTCGCGGAGCTGCTCGGCCACGGCGAGGGCGGTGCCGGTCATGCCGCAGCGCACCGGATACCGGCCGACCAGCTCCTGGACGGTGATCGAGTCGAGGATCTCGCCGCTCGGGGACGCCGCCACGGCCTCCTTGGCCTCGACCGCCGCCTGCAGGCCGTCCGGCCAGCGCTGCAGCAGCGCCACCCGTCCGCGCGAGGCGTTGATGAGCTTCACCGCGCCGTCGCGGACGATGTAGTCGACGTCGCGCTGCAGCAGCACCTCGGCGTGCAGCGCCACGTTGACGGCGGTGAGCGTGTCCAGGTTCTCGGGCGCGTACAGGTCGATCCCGCCGAGCGCCTCCTCCACGGCGCGGGCCCCGGCGGGCGTCAGCTGGACGTTGCGGCCCTCGTCGTCGGCGGCGTAGTGCAGGCCGGGCCGCAGCCGCCGCGCCAGCTCGGCGAAGGTGCGGTCGGCCTCCGCCGCGTCGGTCGCGCCGGCCAGGACGAGCGGCACGCGCGCCTCGTCCACCAGCACGGAGTCCGCCTCGTCGATCAGCGCGACGCCGGGCGCGGGCAGGAGGAGGTCGGCGGGGTCGGTGGCCAGCCGGTCGCGCAGCAGGTCGAACCCGATCTCGCTGACCGGGGCGTAGGTGACGTCGGCGGCGTAGGCGCGGCGGCGCTCGTCCGGGGTGGACGACTGCCCCACCCAGCCCACCGAGACGCCGAGCATCGCGTACAGCGGGCCCATCCATTCGGCGTCGCGCCGCGCCAGGTAGTCGTTGACCGACATGACGTGGACCCGGTGGCCGCGCAGGGCGTGTCCGGCGGCGGCGAGCGCGCCCGCGAGGGTCTTGCCCTCGCCGGTGGCCATCTCCACCACGTGCCCGGACAGCAGCCCGAGGGTGCCGAGGAGCTGCACGTCGTACGGCCGTTCGCCGAGCGTGCGCCGCGCCGCCTCCCGTCCCAGCGCGCACAGCGACGCGTCGTCCCCCGGGTCGAGGGCGCGGGCGGCGGCGGTGAGGGCTTCGTCGGTGAGGCCGCGGACGTCGGGTTCGCGGGCGGCGGCCTCGGCGACCACGGCCTGGAACGGCCGCAGGTCGACGGTGCCGGGCCGCTGCAGGAGGCGTCGCAGCCGGTCGCGCAGTGCCATGACGACGAGTCTCCTTGATCAGCTCGCGGCCGGGAAGGCGTCCGCGGCCGTGCTCCCAGGGTTTCACGGCGTCTCGGCGGAAGGTCTGACGGGATCGGGCGCGATCTCCTCCCTCCGGCGGATCCGCCGAGGCCGGCCTCCTGAGATCATCGAAACGCAGGGGGTGCGGTGGCGCGAGAACCGCGTCACCGCGGAACGGGGAGTCGACATGACACCGACGACACGGTGGGTCGCCGCGCAGCGGCGCAAGCGACAGATCATCAGTCAGACCGTTCTCGACCGCGCCCTGCGGGACCCCCGGCGGCGGCGGGAGCATCCGCCGGTCCGCCGTCCCGCACGGTGACCTTCGGCGCCTCCGCGGCCGTCCCGCGCGGAGGCGCCTCCCACCCGGGCCCGGCGGCCCCGGAAGCCGCCGCCGTCACCCCGCGGGCGCGGAGAACACCTCTTCCCGGGCCCGTTCCAGGGCGGCGTGCAGGGCGCCGCGCAGCACGGGGTCGCCGTCGACCTCGGTGACGGTCACCGTGGGCTGGGTCGGGCTGTAGCGGCCCACGGCGCGTTCGATGCGGGAGGCCAGCGGGCGCCCGCCGGCGCGGCCCAGCTGCCCCGACAGCACCACCAGCCCGGGGTCGAGGACGATGTTCACCGACGTCACGCCGTAGGAGATGCGTTCGGCGAGCTCGTCGAGGAACGCGCCGCCCCGCTCCTCGTCGGCGGCGGCGACGCGGACGCAGTCGACTGCGGTGGGTTCGTCCAGGCCGTGCGAGCGGGCCAGGTCGAGCACCGCGTCGGCGCTGACCAGGGAGCCGTAGCCCCCGGCCAGGGCCGGGATGCCCCAGGAGGTGGACGTGGTGACGCCTTCGGCGTTGTCGCGGCGGGCCGAGCCCATCGGCAGGGGCGCCCCGGGCACCGGAAGGTAGCCGAGCTCGCCCGCGCCGCCGGAGCGTCCCCGGTGCAGGCGGCCGCCCAGCATGACCGACAGGCCGATGCCGCGTCCCAGCCATATCAGGGCGAAGTCGTCGGCGCCCCGCGCGGCCCCGTAGGCGCGTTCGGCGAGGGCGGCGAGGTTGACGTCGTTCTCGATGGCGACGGGGCGGCGCAGGTCGGTCTGCAGGGCGGCGAGCACGCCCTCGTGCCAGGCGGGCAGGTCGAAGGCGAACTTGACGTCGCCGGTGCGCGGGTCGACGACGCCGGGCGTGCCGATGACCAGCGCGGTGAGGCGGCGCAGCGCGATCTTGGCCGAGCGGCACGCCCGCACCACGGCGTCGTGCACGGTCTTGACGGGGTCGTCGGCGCCGTTGGGGTCCACGGTGACCTTGGCGGCGACCTCGCCGGTGATGTCGGCGACGGCGGCGGTCGCCCCGTCCGGGCCCACCTCGATGCCCGCCACGTAAGCGCTGGACGGCACGACGGCGTACAGCGCGGCGTTCGGCCCGCGCCCCCCGGCGCGCTCGCCCACCACCTGCACCAGCCCCCGCTCTTCCAATCTGGCCAGCAGCTGTGATGCAGTGACCTTGGACAACCCGGTATGCGCGCCGATCTGCGCACGCGTCAACGGCCCCCGCGTGACCAGCAGTTCGAGCGCGGCGCGGTCGTTCAGCTCGCGCAGCAGCCGCGGCGTTCCCGGGCGCCCAGCCATCAGCCCACCCTCCAACGTCTCAATCCGCTAACAGACGGTTTTGTTTAGGAAACTTTCTTGTTAGTTTACGCCCAAGCGGCCGGACCGCCCCCGGTGCCGGACCAGGCCGCACCACAGCGCCGACCGAAGCAGGGTGTCACGAGGGCGATTCGGCGGCATGGCTGGGACCCTACGGGTTTCCCCGCCGGTTCCGCCGCATCCCCCGCGACACGTCGAGCAGGCCCGCCCGCTGGTTGAGCCGGAAAGGACCCCCAGTGAAGTACATCAAGGCAGCGGCCGCCACGGCCGCGCTCGCCCTGGCCGCCGCGGCCTGCGGCGGAGGCAGCGACGACAGCGACGGCGCAGGTCAGAGCCCCGCTCAGCTCAAGGTCTGGATGATGGGCGACGGGACGCCCGAGCAGACGGAATTCCTGGAGGGCGTCGAGGCCGAGTTCAAACAGAAGCACCCGAACACGGACGTGGTCGTCAAGTACGTGCCCTGGCCACAAGTTGCCACCACGTTCCAGAAGGCCGCGGCGGGCGGCGAGGGCCCCGACGTCACCGAGCTGGGCAACACCGACGTCCAGTCCCACATCGAGCAGGGCAGCCTCGCCGACATCACCGACCGGTTCGAGTCCTGGGCCGACCACGACAAGCTCAACAAGACCGCCCTGGAGAACGACCGCTCCGGCGGCAAGACCTACGCCGTGCCGTGGTACGGCGGCGTGCGCGCCGTCTGGTACCGCAAGGACTGGTTCGAGGAGCTGAACATCCAGCCGCCGAAGAACTGGGCCGAGCTGACCGCCGCCGCCAAGAAGATCCAGGACGCCAAGAAGGTGCCCGGCATCGGCGCGCCCAGCGACCAGACCAACGCGCTGCTCAGCTTCATCTGGGGCAACGGCGGCGAGGTCGCCGTCAAGGAGAACGGCAAGTTCGTCGGCAAGCTCGACCAGCCGCAGGCCGTCGAGGCCATCGAGTACTACACCGGGCTGGTCACCAAGGAGAAGGTGGCCCCGGCCAAGTACATCGGCAAGAACGAGCTGGAGGGCCCGCAGCGCGACTTCGCGCTCGGCAAGCTCGGCATGTACATCGACGGCAGCTGGGCGCTGAAGGAGATGAAGAAGATCTCCGACAAGGACGCCGACAAGTGGGGCGTGTTCCCCATCCCGGCCAAGAACGGCGGCAACGCGCCCGTCATGGCGGGCGGCTCGGACCTGGCGGTGTGGGCCGACAGCAAGGCCAAGGACGCGGCGTTCGACTACATCACCGTCCTCAACAACGCCAAGAACGCCAAGGCGTGGGCCGACTACAGCGGCTTCTCCTCGATGCGCTCGGACGTCAGCTTCAGCAATCCCGCGCTGGCGGCCTTCACCGAGATCGCGCGCAACACCAAGTTCCCGCCGATGAGCGCGGGCTGGGGCGAGTTCGAGCAGGCCAAGAAGGTGCTGCCGAACGCGGTCAAGGCCATCATGCAGGGCCGCCCCGCCGCGGAGGAGCTGAAGAAGGCCAACGAGCAGGCCAACACGCTGCTCAACCCGTGATCGGGAGCTGACGCGATGATCGACACCGCCCCGGCGGTGCGCAAGGCGCCCGGCCGGAAGGCACCCTCCGGCCGGGCCCGGCGGCCGCGCCGCCGCCGAACCGGCCGCCGCCACGGCCCCTATCTGCTGATCGCGCCGACCGTCGTCGTCATCGCCGTGCTGATGTTCTGGCCGGTGGTCCAGCTCGGGATCATGTCGTTCCAGAAGGTCGGCAACCGGCAGCTGCGCGGCGAGCCCGCCGAGAACGTCGGCACCGCGAACTTCGAGGCGATCCTCGGCGACCCGTTCTTCTGGCAGACGCTGCGGCAGACCGTGCTGTTCGCGATCGTGGCGGTGTCGGCCACCCTCGTGCTCGGCACGCTGACGGGCCTGCTGCTCAACCGGCTCGGCCGGCGCATGTCGCGGTTCGTCGCCGGCGGCGTGATGGTGGCGTGGGCGACCCCGCCGGTCACCGCAGCGATCATCTTCTCCTGGCTGTTCGGCACCACCGGCGGACTGGTCAACTGGTTCCTGGACCTGCTGCCGGACGCGCTGGTCGGCGGCGGCTGGAGCGACTTCAACTGGTTCGCCAGCCCGCTGCCCACCTACACCGTGCTGACGGTGTGCGTGGTGTGGCAGTCGTGCCCGTTCGTGGCCGTCTCGGTGCTCGCGGGGCTCAAGAGCCTGCCGGGCGAGCTGTACGAGGCGGCGCGGGTGGACGGCGCGGGCCCGTGGCGCGCGTTCTGGAAGATCACCTTCCCGCTGCTCAAGCCGATCTTCATGGTGCTGGTCGTGATGAGCGTGATCTGGGACTTCAAGGTGTTCACCCAGCTCTTCATCATGGCGGGGATGGCGAACCGGGACGCGTTCAACCTGTCCCTGTACGCCTACTCCGAGGCGTTCGGGTCGCTCAATCCCAAGCTCGGCATGGGGTCGGCGATCGCGCTGGTGCTGACGGCGATCCTGCTGGTCGTCACCGCCGTGTACGTGCGCGTCATGGTGCGGCAGGGGGAGACGGAATGAAGGGCCTGCGCAAGATCGCGTTGAACGCCGCGGGGCTGCTGGTCTTCGCGATCGCCGTGTTCCCGGTGCTGTGGATGGTGTCGACGGCGTTCAAGCCCAACACCGAGATCTTCAGCACCACGCCGAAGCCGCTGCCCGCGCACCCCACGCTCGAGCACTTCGACCTGGTGCTGAACGGCGGCATCGCCGAGGTGCCGTTCTGGGCGTACCTGCGCAACAGCGCCCTGCTCGCGCTGGGCACCGTGCTGGTGTCGAGCCTGCTGGCGCTGCTGGCCGCCACCGCGGTGGCGCGGTTCCGGTTCCGCTTCCGCACCACCTTCCTGATCATGCTGCTGGTGGTGCAGATGGTGCCGATCGAGGCGCTGGTCATCCCGCTGTTCCTGGACCTCAAGCGGCTGAACATGCTCGACAGCCTGGCCGGGCTGCTGGTGGTCTACATCGCCTTCGCGGTGCCGTTCGCGATCTGGATGCTGCGCGGGTTCGTCGCCGCGGTGCCGCGCGACCTGGAGGACGCCGCGGCCATCGACGGCGCCGGGCCGGTCCGCACCTTCTTCACCGTGCTGCTGCCGCTGGTGGCGCCGGGGCTGGTGGCGACGAGCATCTTCTCGTTCATCACCGCCTGGAACGAGTTCATCTTCGCCTTCACCTTCCTCGACGACCAGGACAAGTACACGTTGCCGATCATGCTGCAGTTCTTCTTCGGCCGCAGCGGCAACGCCTGGGGGCCGATCATGGCCGCCTCCACGCTGCTGACCCTGCCGGTCATCGCGTTCTTCCTGCTGGTCCAGCGCCGGATGGTGGCGGGCCTGACCGCCGGGGCGGTGAAGGGGTGAGCGAGCCGGAGGTGCGCGGCGCCGTCTGGACCGACGAGCGGCGAAGGAGCGAGGAGAGACGACGGCGCCTGCACAGCGTCCCCCAGGTGAGCGGGAGACAGGGCTGAGCGAGACGAAGAGACGCGCCGCCTGGACCGACCAGTGACGAAGGAGCGAGGAGGGACGACGACGCCTCCACAGCGTCCCGCGGGCGAGCGGGAGACACAGATGGGCGAGCCGGAAGGGCACGGCCCTCTCCGGGCCGACGACCGGCGAGCAGGTGAGAAGGCAAGGCGGCGCCCGGACAGCGCCACGAAGCGAGCGGGGGGATGTCGATGAGCGACTCGGAGATCGAACGGCTGGCGCGAGGCACGCTGCTGTCCGCCTTCCCCGGGGCGCTGCCGCCCCGCTGGCTGATGGAGGAGGTGGAGAAGGGCCTGGGCGGTGTCACCGTCTTCGCCATCAACGGCAACGTGCCGGGCACCGAGGAGCTGGCCGCGCTCACCGCGGAGCTGCGCAAGGCGGGCGACCCGCTGGTGACCATCGACGAGGAGGGCGGCGACGTCACCCGCCTCACCGGGCACGTGACGGCCAGCCCGTATCCGGGCAACGCCGCGCTCGGCGCCGTCGACGACCCGGAGCTGACCCGCCGGGTGTACCGGTCGCTGGGCGCCGAGCTGGCCGAGGTGGGGGTGAACCTCAACTTCGCCCCGTCGGTGGACGTCAACACCGCGGCCGACAACCCGATCATCGGCACCCGCTCGTTCGGCTCCGATCCCGAGCTGGTGGCCCGGCACGCCGCGGCCGCCGTGGCCGGCACGCAGGAGGGCGGTGTGGCCGCGTGCGCCAAGCACTTCCCCGGCCACGGCGCCACCGTCGAGGACTCCCACCTGGGCGTGCCGATCGTGGACGCCGACATGGAGCTGCTGGAGCGCCGGGAGCTGGTGCCGTTCCGCGCGGCGATCGAGGCGGGCACGCGGGCGGTGATGACCGGGCACCTGGACCTCCCGGCGGTCACCGCCGGGATCCCCGCCACGCTCTCCCCCGACGCGATCACCGGGCTGCTGCGGGGCCGGCTCGGCTACGACGGGGTGATCGTGACCGACGCGCTCGACATGGAGGGCGCCAGCGGCGAGATCGGCATCCCCGAGGCGGCCGTGCGGGCCCTCATCGCGGGCGCCGACCTGCTGTGCCTGGGGTCGCGCGAGTACCACGACAGCCTGCGCGCCGTGCTGGCGGCGATCGTGGAGGCGGTGCGCGGCGGGCGGCTGCCCGAGGAGCGGCTGGCGGACGCGGCGGCGCGCACCCGCGCGCTGCGGGACTGGCTGGCCGAGCGGGTTCCCGGCACCGCCGACCGCGCGACCGGCCTGGAGGCCGCGCGCCGGGCCGTGCGGGTGTCGGGCGGCGAGCTGCCGGACTGGCGGGGCAACGGGGGCGCCCCCCTGGTCGTGGAGGTGGCCGCGACCGGCAACATCGCGGTCGGCCCGACGCCGTGGGGGCTCGGCCCTTGGGCGCCGGACGCGGTCAAGGCCGAGGGCTCGGCGGAGGAGGCGACGGCCGTGCTCGAACGCGCCGACGGCCGGGGGCTGGTGATCGTGCTGCGCGACGCGCACCGCCACGCGGGCCAGCGCGCCCTGACCCGGGCGCTGCTGGCCGCGCGTCCCGACACCGTCGTGGTGGAGATGGGGCTGCCGGTGTGGCGTCCGGACGGCGCCGTCCACCTGGCCACCTACGGCGCCGCCCACGCCAACGCCCAGGCCGCCGCCGAGCTCCTCGGCCTCGCCTGACCGGCGGCACGTCCTCCCGCGACCGCCGCGGCGGAGGCGCGGGAGGACGTGCCGCAGCCGAGCGCATGGGCGCCGACCTGCCCGATCACCGTTCTCGGCGTCCCGGTCTCCGCGGCTCGCGGGCACCGGGACCGGGGGTATGACCCAACCAGTCCGATCGGCAAGGGATAATGCTCACATGCGATTGTCCGCCCGGGTCGACTACGCGCTGCGGGCCGCCGCGGAGCTGGCTGTGGCCGGGAGTCACCCGGTGACAGCGGTTCAGCTCGCCGAGGCGCAGCAGATCCCGCCCAAGTTCCTGGAGAACATCCTCGGCCAGTTGCGCCGGTCCGGCCTGGTCCGCAGCCAGCGCGGCCCCGAAGGCGGCTACTGGCTGGCCAGGCCCGCCGACCAGATCTCCCTGGCCGACATCATCCGCGCGATCGACGGGCCGCTGCTCGGCGTGCGGGGCGAGCGCCCCGAGCACGTCGGCTACCAGGGGCCGGCCCGCTCGCTGCAGGAGGTGTGGATCGCGCTGCGCGCCAGTGAGCGCGCCATCCTGGAGCGGGTCACCCTCGCCCACATCGCGTCGGGCGAGCTGCCCGAGCCGGTGCGCAAGCTGACCGAGGACCCGGCCGCGTGGGAGAGCCCGTCCCTCATTTGAGGGACGCCCGCAAGGGCGGCGCACCATGCCCGAGGGCGACGTCGTCTGGCAGACCGCCCGGCGCCTGCACGAGGCGCTCGCCGGGCGTCCCCTGACGCGCAGCGACTTCCGGGTGCCCCGGCTGGCGACCGCCGACCTGCGGGGCCGCACGGTCCTGGAGGCCGTGGCGCGCGGCAAGCACCTGCTGGTGCGGGTCGACGGCGGCGTCACCGTGCACACGCACCTGATGATGGACGGCGTGTGGCGGGTGCGCCGGGCCGGGCCGGTGCCGCGCGACCACCGCATCCGCCTCGTCCTCGGCAACGCCGAGTGGCTGGCGCTCGGCTACTCCCTCGGCGTCGTGGAGCTGCTGCGCACCGCCGAGGAGGACCGCGCCGTCGGGCATCTCGGCCCTGACCTGCTGGACGCCGCGTGGGGCGCGGAGTCGGCCGCCGAGGCCGTCCGGCGGCTGCGCGAGCAGCCCGCGCGGGCGATCGGCGAGGCCCTGCTCGATCAGAGCCGCCTCGCCGGGATCGGCAACGTCTACAAGTCCGAGGTGCTGTTCCTGCGCGGCGTCCACCCGTGGACGCCGACCGGCGCCGTGCCCGACCTGCCGGGGCTGGTGGAGCTGGCGCACCGGCTGCTGGACGCCAACAAGGACCGCTACGGCCACATCACCACCGGCGACCGGCGACCCGGTCACGAGCACTGGGTGTACGGCCGCGCGGGCCGTCCCTGCCGCCGCTGCGGCACCCGCATCGAACGCGCTGCCCAGGGCTCCGGCCAGGGCGAGCGGGCCACCTTCTGGTGCCCCCGTTGCCAGCCCGCCCCGTCATCCGGCACGCCGTAGCCGTCATCGGAGGCACCGCGTTCGGCGCACCGCCCTTCGGGCGGTCGGCGCCCGCCGGGCACTGTCCCCCGGACGGGTGGCCGCCTGTGTGTCGGGGCGTCCGGCCGATCGAGTGGTGCCGTGCCGATGGACTCCGACCCCGAACTGACGGCCGCGGCGTCGATCCTGCGGTGACGCGGCGGCTGCACCGGTCACCGAGTCCTGCCAGAGGCGGCCTGCGCGGCCTGGACACCGGCGACGACCGCTACCCGGCGTTCGCGTCTCTGCCGGACGGCTGCCGCGGCCGCGCCCAGGTCCGCGTCATCGAGGAGTGACCCGCCCAGGTCAGGGGACGAGCGGGCGGACCTGCTCGGCGGTGAAACGCGCGAACCCCACGGGGTCGGGCTCGTCGGCCGTGGGCTGCAGGACGACCGTGTCGGCGCCGGCCTCCGCCAGCCGCACGACCGCCTCGGCGATCGCGGCCGCGTCGCCCGCCGCCCCGAACGGCGTCGGGCACGTCCCGCGGTCGAACTCGGCCCGCAGCCGCGCGGCCGCGTCCGGCCCGGTGGCGGCGTGCAGGTAGACGACGATCTCGTGGTCTCCGTCGCGGCCCGCCGCCTTGCGTCCCTCCTCGATCAGCTCGCGCGCCCGCCGCAGCGCGTCCGGCCCGGTGTCGGCGGTGAGCACCGTGCCGTCGGCGCACTCGCCGGTGAGCCGCAGCGTGCGCGGACCCGTCGCCCCGGCGAGGAGCGCGGGCGGCGTGGGCGGCGGCCAGTCGAGCGCGACGTCGTCGAGGCGGACGTACCGGCCCTGGGTGGTGACCCGTTCGCCGCGCAGCAGCGCCCGCATCGCCGTCAGATGCTCGCGCAGCAGCGTCAACGGCGACTCCGCGCGGGCGCCGACCTGCTGCATCCAGTCCTGCACGCCGTGCCCGACCGCCAGCGCGACGCGGCCAGGGAACAGCCGGTACAGCGTCGCGGCCTCCATCGTCGCCAGTGCGACGTTCCGCAACGGCACCGGCAGCAGCCCCACTCCGACGCGGACCCGCCGCGTCCACGCCAACGCTGCGGCGGCCGAAGCGATCCCGCTTTCGAAGAAGCAGTCCTCCCAGAGCCAGAGTTGTTCGAGTCCCGCCTCGTCGGCGGCCACCGCCACGTCTCGGAGCCGCTCCGGCGGCACCTGCGGCCGGAACACCATGCCCAGTGCAGTCATGCGATCATCATTCCCCGGCGCTGCCGCGGTGGCGACCTCCAGGGCACCGCTGTCCTCATGCGGCCGATCGGTTCACGCGAGGCACATGACCCGTCCCGTACCTCCACAGCATCAGCCACGGGGACGACCTCGACATCGACGTCGGCGCCGCGACTGCGCCACACCCGGCCGAACGAAATGCAGGACTAGCGAGCTGAGGATCGTGGAGGCGTGCTCGGCAGCGTTGGGACGCGCTATCGACGACGAACTTCGTGCTGACGTGCCGTCAGACGCTTCTGAGCGCGCTTTTCGACGCGGAAACGGCTGAGTGAGGGGCGAGGGATCACGGGGAAGTTCTCGGCGGCGCGTCCCTCGAGGCGCCGCGCCTTCACGGCCGTCCGGCCGACAGGCGCCCCGCCAGCGCACAGCCCCGGCCGCTCGGGCCGGGGCGTCGTCGCGCGCTGGTCTCGTGCGCCCGTCGCGGCACGGACACCGCCGTCACACCTGGGCCTGGAACATCCAGTGCTGCTTCTCAAGCTCGCGGGTGGCCTGGATGAGCAGGTCCTGGGTGACCGGGTCCGGCTCGTCGGTCGCGCGCACCCGCTCACGGAACCGCTCGATCATCTGGGCCAGCACGTCGGTCACCGCGGCGACCACCTTGTCGTCGGCCACGTACCCGGGCTCCAGCTGGGGGATGCGGGTGCGGTCGGCGACGGTGCGGACCCGGCCGTCGGGGTTGATGCCGAGGGCGATGGCGCGCTCGGCCACCTCGTCGGTGTACGTGCGGGCCAGCTCCACGACCTCGTCCAGGTGCTCGTGGACGATCTTGAAGTTGCGGCCGTTGAGGTTCCAGTGGGCCTGCTTGGCGAACAGCGAGAGATCGATCAGATCGATCAGGGCGCCCTGCAGCGCCTCCGCCGTGATCTTACGCGCTTCGTCGTTCAGCGGGCTCTTGACCGTTGCCATGTCGGGCTCCTTCCGAGTGGTTGCCCTTTGTCGGCGACAACAGAGCCAAGATGCCCATAATTGCCTGATTAACCCGTGAGCCCGCCCACATCGGACGACGCCGCCCGCTCTCACCCGCGGGCATCGGGGCAGGCGGACATGGCGCGATGGCGCGGCCGACGGCCGCGCGGGCGGCCGGGACGGGCCGCCGTGTCCGCGCTCAGGCCGCGACCATGTCGGCGCGGAATTCGCCGGTGATCTCCTCCGGGGTGGCCGGGATGCGTTCGGACGGGATCCGCTCGTCGGCGATGCGCTCGTGCTCGGGCGGTGCGCCCGTCAGCACCGGCTCGTGCTGCAGCTCGGCCAAGGCCAGTTGGTCCGCGACTTCGCGTAGCACGTGCGACAGCGGGACCCCCAGGGCCTTGCAGATCGAGGAGAGCAGTTCCGAAGAGGCTTCTTTCTGTCCCCGCTCGACCTCGGAGAGATAGCCGAGGGAAACCCGTGCCGCCGCGGACACCTCGCGGAGGGTGCGTCCCTGGCGCAGCCGCAGCTGCCGCAGTACGTCACCGAGCAGCTGGCGAAGCAGGACCATCGTCTCGCTCCCTCCCTCAGTGTGGACCAACTGACGGTTCCACCGTACCCGGCTTGGACGCGGGGGTGGCAGACCGTGGATTTCGTGTTCGCTCGGAACGTAACGCTGTAATCAGCCTCAGACTTCCCGATCTTCGCGAGCGCGGCCGCCGCCGGGATCCGCACCGGGCTGGGCCGGCAGGTCCAGCAGGACTCGTCGCAGCAGCTCAAGAGCGTGCACGACGGTCATCGCGCGGATCGCCTCGCGCGCCCGCGCGCCGTCGCCGGGCACGGGCAGCCGCGGCGCGATGACCAGGGGCGGCCGTTCGGGACCGGCCACCCCCGCATATACGGTGCCGACCGGTCGACCGTCCTGCGGATCGGGCCCCGCCACGCCGGTGACCGCGACGCCGTACGTCGCGCCGAGGCGCTCCCGCACGCCGGACGCCATGGCCGCGGCCACGTCCGGATGCACGGCGCCGTGCCGGGCCAGCAGGTCGGCCGGGACGCCGAGCGCCTTCTCCTTCAACGCCGTGGAGTACGTCACCATTCCCCCGACGAACGTCTCCGACGCCCCGGGCATCCGGCTCAGCTCGGCGCCGATCAGCCCGCCGGTCAGCGACTCGGCCGCCGCCACCGTCGCCGACCGCTCGGCCAGCAGGCGGTGCACGACGCGGTCCAGCGTCTCGTCGTCCACGCCGTAGACCGCGCCCGGTCCGAGCAGCGCGCGCACGCGCCGTTCGACGTCGTCCAGCCGGTCCGGCGCGGCGGCGACGCGGATCCGCACCTCGGCCGGCGCGGGCAGGTACGCCAGCGCGACGCCGTCGAGCGCCTCCACCGGGGCCAGCGCCTCGGCGAGCTCCGACTCCCAGAGCCCGGCGGTGCGCAGGATGCGGCGCGCCGTCGGCGCGGGCCCGCGGGCGCCCGCCAGCTCGGGCAGCACGACCTCCTCCATGATCGTGCGCATTTCGGACGGGACGCCGGGCAGCGCGTACACCGTCCCGCCCGGCAGCTCCACCCGCAGGCCCGGGGCGCTGCCCGCCGAGTTGGCCAGCAGCCCGGCGCCTTCGGGGACGTCCGCCATGCGCAGCGCCGTCGGCCGCAGCTCGCGTCCGGCGGCGGCCGCGCGTTCCCGCAGCCGCCGTTCCAGGTCCGGATGGCGGACGACCGCCACGCCCGCCGCCTTGGCCAGCGCGTCGCGGGTCAGATCGTCGCTGGTGGGGCCGAGGCCGCCCGTGGTGATGACCGCGTCCGCCCGGTCGAGCGCCTCGGTGACCGCCTCGACGATCTCGTCCAGATCGTCGCCGACGACCACGCTGCGCGTCACCTCGACGCCGTGGTCGGCCAGCCGCCGTCCCAGCCACGCGGCGTTGCCGTTGACCGTGTCGCCGAGCAGCAGCTCGTCCCCGACCGTGAGCAGCTCGACCCGCATCGCCCCCTCCTCCCAGCGGTACGCACGAATCTACTCGCGCCGGGGCGGCAGGCCGGTGACGGCCACCCCGCCGTGACAGTGCTAATCCGCTTGCCGAGGCGGCCCGGGCGTCGGAAGCTGCGCTGTATGAGACGCGACGTCCCTGACGACTCCCGGCTGCGCGCCCCGTCCGAGGACCGTGCCGCAACGATCCGGACCTGCACCGAGTGCGGGGGCACCCGCTGGACGGGCGAGCCGCCGCGTTGCGTCACGTGCGATGCCGTTTTGCCGCCGCGTCCGCCGTCCCTCCCGCACCCCGAGCGCAGCGCCCCCGCGTTCGCGCGGCCCGAGGTGCTCGAAATCGCCGTGCACGCCGCCTCGTACCTCGGCGTGGCCGCCCTCGGCGGGATCATCGGGAACCGGGCCGACGCCGCCGTGGTCGAGTTGTTCCGCAGCGTGCACCGCCGGTGGCGGCGTCGCACCGGCGGGGACGACCGCAATGCGTCCCTCGACCGGGACGAGGCCGTGGACGCCGCCAAGGCCGCGGTCCTCGCGCACGGCTACGAGGCGGACGGCGTTCGCGTCCAGCAAGCCGAGCAGGACGCGAACGGCGACTGGACGGTCGTCCTCGCCGGGGCGCCGCGCCACGGTGCGATGCCGGAACACGTGCGGGTGCGCGTGCCGAAGGGCGACCCCGCCGAGGCGACCATCCTCATCATGAGCAGGTCCTGAAGGTCGGGCCCGGTTCGGCTCGCTCGGCCGCCGCCTCACCTCGCGCGAGCTCACGGTCGTCCTGCTGCTCGGGGCCTCCGGATCACGCTGACACAGGCGGTTGGCGATAAGGCCGCCAGGCACATGCCGACGGTGTTGAGCTTGTCTCCTAGAGCTCTGCAGCACAGTATCGGCATGCCCGTGGCTCATTCTGGGACGTGGGGTCTGTGCCGGACGGACACTGCGCATCGTGCATCCGCGCGTGCTGCGGCCTGGCCGGCCGAACGCGCGGGGCGGACTGCGCTTCAGCGGACCAGGCGGCGCAGGGTCGTGCCGAGGCGGTGGGCGTAGACCCGTTGGAACATCGGCGCGAGCGGGCCCGCGGCGCGCATCAGCCTTCCGGCCGGACGGCTGAAGGAGGTCACCTCCAACCACACGTCGTCCATGTCGTCCAGTTCCACGACGAACGACTCCTCGCCCGTCGCGGGATGGCCGGGCAGCGTGCCGTAGCCGAAGCCCGCGCGGCGTTCGCCGTCCTCGGCCCACACCACGCGGCACGGCGCCGACAGGCTCAGCGGGCCGATGCCCATGCGCGACTCGACGTACACGCCGGGCGCCGCCCGGCGCGCCGAGGCCTCGATGCGCACGCCCGCCCCGCGGTGCATCCAGAACTCCAGGACGGCGTCCGCCGCCTCGCGCAGCACGTGCCGCCCCGATCCGATCACGGTGCGGTGGCGCAGGTGCCGGTAGCCGCCGGGCAGGGCGCCGCGGGCGGTGGCGCCCACCTCCGCGTATGTCAGCCCCGACACCCGCTCCGGCGGCGTCACGGCGCCGCCGGCCGCGCGTCGCGGCGCAGCCGCCATGCCCGGACGACGTAGTCCGCGCCCGTCGCCACCGTGACCGCCACGGCGGCGCCCATGGCCGCCCAGCGCACCGGGTCGAACGGACCGGGCAGGATGTACAGGCCGATCGCGACGACCTGCAGCAGCGTCTTCAGCTTGCCGCCCTTGCTCGCCGGGATCACGCCGTACCGGATCACCACGAACCGCAGGACGGTGACGCCGATCTCCCGGACGAGGATCACGGCGGTCACCCACCACCACAGCTCCCCGAGCGCCGACAGCCCGATCAGCGCGGCTCCGGTCAGCGCCTTGTCGGCGATCGGATCGGCGATCTTGCCGAAGTCGGTGACCAGGCCCCGGCTGCGCGCCAGATCGCCGTCGATCTTGTCGGTGACGGAGGCCAGCGCGAACGCGGCGAACGCCGCCAGCCGCCAGGCCGTGCCGTCCTGGAGCAGCAGCCAGACGAACACCGGCACCATGAGGATGCGCAGCACCGTCAGGCCGTTGGCGATGTTGTAGACGCTGACGCGGGGGCCGGAGGGGCCGGCGGGAGCGGACGGGCCGCCCGGCGCCGCCGGGCCCGCCACCGGGTCGGGGGCTCCGGGGATCATGACACGTCCGCCAGGAGGTCCACGCCCTCGCTGCCGGTCACCGTGGCCGCGACGACGTCGCCGACGGCGGCCGCGGCTCCGCGGACGACGACCGTGCCGTCCACCTCGGGCGCCTGATGCGCGGCGCGTCCCTCGAACGCGCCGTCCGGCGTCTCCTCTTCCAGCAGCACCTCGACCCGCGACCCGACGCGGTCCTCGGCGCGCTGCGAGGTCAGCTCCTCGGCCAACGCCGACACCTCCTCCACCCGGGCGGCGACCTCCTCGGGCGGCAGCTTGCCGTCCAGGGCCGCGGCCTCGGTGCCGTCCTCGTCGGAGTACCCGAACACGCCGATCGCATCCAGCCGCGCCGCGTTCAGGAACGCGACCAGCTCGTCGAGGTCGTCGTCGGTCTCCCCGGGGAACCCGACGATGAAGTTGGACCGCACGCCCGCCTCCGGCGCCAGCGCGCGGATCCGGTCGAGCAGCTCCAGGAAGCGCTCCCGGTCGCCGAACCGGCGCATGCGGCGCAGCACCGGAGCGGCGGCGTGCTGGAACGACAGGTCGAAGTACGGCGCCACGCCCGGCGTCCCGCAGATCGTCTCGATCAGGCCGGGCCGCAGCTCGGCGGGCTGCAGGTAGCTGACGCGCACCCGCGCGACGCCGTCGACCGCGGCGAGCCGCGGCAGCAGCTTCTCCAGGGCGCGCAGGTCGCCCAGGTCCTTGCCGTAGGAGGTGGAGTTCTCGCTGACCAGCACCAGCTCGCGCGCCCCCTGCTCGGCCAGCCAGCGCGCCTCCGCCAGCACCTCGGCCGGGGGGCGCGACACGTACGCGCCGCGGAAGGCGGGGATCGCGCAGAACGAGCAGCGGCGGTCGCAGCCGGACGCCAGCTTGAGCGGCGCGACCGGTCCGCCGTCCAGCCGGCGCCGCAGCACCCGCGGACCGGACGCGGGGCCGACGCCCTCGGGCGCCTCGGCGACCGCGCCGTGCCCGGGGACGGCGACGTTCGGGACGGACGCCGCCCGCTCCACGGGCGTGATCGGCAGCAGCGTGCGGCGGTCGCGCGGGGCGTGCGGGGTGAGCCGGCGCCCGGCGAGCACGTCGTCCAGCCGGTCGCCGATCGCCGCGTAGTCGTCGAAGCCGAGCACCGCGTCCGCCTCGGGCAGCGCGTCGGCCAGCTCCCTGCCGTACCGCTCGGCCATGCAGCCCGCCGCCACGACCTTGGCCCCCGAGTCGTGCGCGGCCAGCAGCGTGTCGATGGAGTCCTTCTTGGCCGCCTCGATGAAGCCGCAGGTGTTCACCACGACCACGTCGGCGTCGTCGGCGTTGTCGGTCAGGTCCCACCCCGACTGCTCCAGGCGGGCGGCGAGCTCTTCGGAGTCCACTTCGTTGCGCGCGCACCCGAGGGTGACGAGGGAGACCGTACGGCGTGTCGACATGTCCCTAACGGTAACGGGCCGAGGGCCCGGCGAAGACCGCTCGGGGCCCTCGGCCCGTCACCGGAAGCTCAGGCCGCGTCGGGATCGTCGGGCGTGAAGCTGAGCCGCACCACGCCGCCGTTCTGGTCGGGCGTGCCGAGGTCCTTGCCGTTGACGGTCAGCCGCACCCCGGAGCTGTTGCCGATGATGATGCTGATCTTCTTCTTGGCCGTCCACTCGCGCGACTGGCCCGGGCGCAGCGTGCCGCTGAACAGGTTGCGTCCCTTGTCGCCCTGCACGCTCAGCCACGTCGTGCGGTGCGCGTGCACCGCGAGCTGCACGTTCTTGCGCGGCGCGACCGCCACCGGGTCCTCGGCCCGCTGCGTGCGCGTCGGGGACGGCGTGGCCACCGGCTGCTCCGGGGCCCCGGCGACCTGCCGGGCGGTGCGGGGCGCGGAGTCGCCGCTGAACACCTGGAACACGCCGTAGATGACGACGAGGGCGAGGGCCAGCGCCATCGCCGCGCTCCAGTTCGGCGCGCGCCGCTCGCGGAACGGCACGGGGTTCTCCGGTTCGAACGCGGTCGCCGCCGGGATCGGCGCGGGCGCTCCGCCGTGCATGGCGTCGAACTCCTGCACCAGCGGTTCGGGATCGATGCCGATCACCCTGCTGATGCTGCGGATGTGCCCGCGGGCGTAGAAGTTGCCGCCGCAGGCGCTGAAGTCGTCACGCTCGATGCCGCGGATCACGGTTTCCCGGATCCGCGTTCGCAGACTCACTTGCGTGACGGTGAGACCGGCCTTCTGACGCTCCCTCGCCAAGGTCTCACCAATGCTCACGCCGGGCCTCCCTCAGAGCGCGCCATGGACCGTGTCCACACTCCTGTGACACCAGTCTAGAAATCGCAATGCCCGCTGAGCGACAGGCAACACGTTCGAAACTGGGCAAGATTTCGCATCAATCCGCCATGCCGATGGGGCGCCCGAATCGAAGGCGTCGTCGCGGCGCTCCCCCGCCCATCGAAGATCATGCCCGTGCGCGGCGGTGATCGCACGGCGGATCATCGCGGACACGGATGGTGATCATAAACGGCCGCGACCGCCCGGGGCGGGGCGATCGTCTGCGCGCTCCCGCGGCCGCCGGCGGGTGTCGTCCGGGATCCGCGGCGGTCAGGATTCACCGCGCAGTTTCGCCAGCACTTCGGGCAGTTCGTCCGGTTTGGTGAGAACGTCGCGGGCCTTTGACCCTTCGCTGGGACCGACGATGCCGCGGCTTTCCATCAGGTCCATGAGCCGTCCCGCCTTGGCGAATCCGACGCGCAGCTTGCGCTGCAGCATCGACGTCGACCCGAACTGCGTGCTGACGACCAGTTCGACGGCCTGCAGCAGCAGGTCCATGTCGTCGCCGATGTCCTCGTCGATCTGCTTTTTCGGGCCCGCCGCCTCGGTGACGTCCTCGCGGTAGGACGGCTCCATCTGCTTCTTGCAGTGGTCGACGACCGCGTGGATCTCCTTTTCGGAGACGAAGGCGTTCTGGATCCGCATGGGCTTGCTGGCGCCCATCGGCAGGAACAGCGCGTCGCCCTGGCCGACCAGCTTCTCCGCGCCCGGCTGGTCGAGGATGACCCGGCTGTCGGACAGCGAGGAGGTGGCGAACGCCAGCCGCGACGGCACGTTCGCCTTGATCAGGCCGGTCACCACGTCCACGCTGGGCCGCTGGGTGGCCAGCACCAGGTGGATCCCGGCGGCGCGGGCCAGCTGGGTGATGCGGACGATGGAGTCCTCGACGTCGCGCGGCGCCACCATCATCAGGTCGGCCAGCTCGTCCACGATCACCAGCAGGTACGGGTAGGGCTGGTAGACGCGCTCGCTGCCGGGCGGCGCGGTGAGCCGTCCGGCCCGCACCGCCTTGTTGAAGTCGTCGATGTGCCGGAACCCGGACGCGGCCAGGTCGTCGTAGCGGCGGTCCATCTCCCCGACCACCCACTCCAGCGCCTCGGCGGCCTTCTTGGGGTTGGTGATGATCGGGGTGATCAGGTGCGGGATCCCCTGGTACATGGTCAGCTCGACCCGCTTGGGGTCGACCAGGATCATCCGCACCTCGTCCGGCGTCGCCCGCATCAGAATCGACGTGATCAGCCCGTTGATGCAGGTCGACTTTCCGGCGCCGGTGGCGCCCGCGATGAGGATGTGGGGCATCTTCGCCAGGTTCGCCACCACCGTGCGGCCCTCGACGTCCTTGCCCAGCCCCACGATCATCGGGTGGTGCTCGTTGACGGCGGCGGGCGAGCGCAGCACGTCGCCCAGGCTGACGATGTCCTTGTCGACGTTGGGGATCTCGACGCCGATCGCGGACTTGCCGGGGATCGGGGAGATGATCCGCACGTCCGCGCTCTTGACCGCGTAGGCGATGTTCTTGGTCAGCGCGGTGACCTTCTCCACCTTCACCGCCGGGCCCAGCTCGATCTCGTACCGCGTGATCGTCGGCCCGCGGGTGAACCCGGTGACCTGCGCGTCGATGTCGAACTGCTCCAGCACCTCGGTGAGCGCCTGCACCACCATGTCGTTGGCCTTGGTGCGCGGCTTGGCCGCGGTGCCGGGCCGCAGCAGCGACGGGTCGGGCAGCTCGTAGATCTCCCCGGACGACGACAGCGGCAGCTGCTCGGCGCGGCGCGGCGCCGGCGTCGGATCCGGCACCTCGACCGTCGCGGGCTCGGGCGCCGGCTCGGCGACCACCGTCTCGGGGTCCGGCCGGGGGGCGGGGACGGCCGCGGGCGAGGGCGCGGACGAGGGCGCGGACGCCGACGGGGCGAAGGGGTCCGGGGCGAACAGGTCGTCGGCCAGGTCGCGCGGCGACGCGGTCTTGCGCGGCGCGTCCTCGAGGACCGGGGTGTCGTAGGGCTTGGAGTGCTCGCCGACCTCGAGCTCGTCGTCGCCCGGGGACGGCTTGCGGCGGCGGCGCCCGGGCTTGGACGCCTTCGGCCGCTCCTCGTCGTCCGCGCCGGGGTCGTCCTCGGCCGGGGGACGCCGGCGGGGACGCGCCGGACGCCCCTGCAGCGTCGCCACCGCCCACAGGTCGCGCAGCCGCTCGGGCACCCGGTTGATCGGCGTGGCCGTGACCACCAGCAGGCCGAACGCCGACAGCAGGAGCAGCAGCGGCACCGCCACCCAGCCGCTGAGCGCGGCCCGCAGCGGCGCGGCGGCCAGCCACCCGACGACGCCGCCCGCCTCCCGCACGCCCGCCATGTCGTCGGCCGGGGACGGGGCGCCCGCGGCGATGTGCAGGATGCCGAGCAGCCCGACGCCCAGCGCCGTCATGCCGATGACGATGCGCGGGTTCTCGTCGTTGTGCTCGGGGTGGCGCAGCACGCGCCACGCCAGCACCGCCAGAAGCACCGGCAGGCCCATGCACACCACGCCGAGCCCGCCGCGCACCACCTGCTCCAGGGCCCGGGTCACCACGCCGTCGGGCCGCCACCACGTGACCGAGGCGAGCACGATGGCGCCGCCCAGCAGCGCCAGTCCCAGCCCGTCGCGCTGGTGCTCGGCGTCCAGCTCCCTGGCCCCGCGCCCGTACGCGCGGAACACCGACCCGACCGCGACCGCCAGCAGGTGGTAAAGCTTGAACAGCAGTTTGAAAAGACCGATGAACAGCTGCGGGATCGGATCGGGCCTCTGCGGGGGGCGCCTCGCCGGCCCGCGGCCGCCGCCGCCCTTGGCGCCGCCGCCCGGGCGCTTGCGCGGAGCCGGTGAACCGGAGGGTCTGCGCGCCGCGGCCGACCGGGTGCGCGACGACCCCGAGGCCGCTCGACCACGCCCAGCAGCCCCCCTCGCTCCCCCGGACGCACGTGTGGCCATGATGATGAGACTAACCAAGGACCACACGCGTTCCGCAGATTCCGCGGGCGGCGTGTTGCATCGTCAGGCCCAGCGGTCACGCGCAGGGGCAGCGCCGGGCAGACGCCCGGTCGGGCGAGGCCCGGTCAGACCTCGACGACCACCGGGACGATCATCGGGCGGCGCCGGTAGGTCTCGTTGACCCATTTGCCGACCGTGCGGCGGATGAGCTGGCTGAGCTGGTGGGAGTCGTTGACGCCGTCGGCGGCCGCGTCCCGCAGCACCGCCTCGATGCGGTCGAGCACCTCGTCGAAGTCCTCGTCGACGATGCCCGCGCCGCGCGCGTGGATCTCCGGCCCGGCCAGCAGCTTGCCCGAGGTGGAGTCGACCGCCACCACGATGG
Organism: Actinomadura rubrobrunea NBRC 15275; assembly: GCF_001552235.1. NCBI lineage: Bacteria > Bacillati > Actinomycetota > Actinomycetes > Streptosporangiales > Thermomonosporaceae > Actinomadura > Actinomadura viridilutea. Next base: position 63,125 of record NZ_BCQU01000015.1, read on the forward strand.
AGACGAACCCCTCCTCGCCGAGGATCCGCCGGTCCTTCAGCGACGTCTCGGTGACCTCGCCCACCGACAGCCCGTCCACGTACACGTAGCCGGCGGGCACCGCGCCGACGATCCGGGCCTTGCCGTCCACCAGGTCCACCACCACGCCGTCCTCGGCGATGACGATGTTCTCGTCCGGCACGCCGGTCAGCGACGCCAGCTTGGCGTGCGCCCGCAGGTGCCGCCACTCGCCGTGGATCGGCATGAAGTTGCTGGGCTTGGTGACGTTGAGCACGTACAGCAGCTCGCCCGCCGAGGAGTGGCCGGACACGTGCACCAGCGCGTTGCCCTTGTGCACCACGCGGGCGCCCCACCGGGTCAGCCCGTTGATGACCCGGTTGACCGACTCCTCGTTGCCGGGGATCAGCGAGGACGCGAGCACCACCGTGTCGCGCTCGGTGACGCGGATCTGGTGGTCGCGGTTGGCCATCCGCGACAGCGCCGACATCGGCTCGCCCTGCGAGCCGGTGCACACCAGCACCAGCCGGTCGGGCGGCACGTTGTCGATCTCCTTCTGCTCCACCATGATCTCGTCGGGCACGGTGAGGTACCCGAGCTCGCGCGCCACGCCCATGTTGCGCACCATGGACCGGCCGATGAAGCACACCTTGCGGCCGTTGGCGACCGCGGCGTCCAGCACCTGCTGCACCCGGTGCACGTGCGAGGCGAAGCACGCCACGATGATCCGCTCCTGCGCGGTGCGGAACACGTCGTCGATCACCGGGCCGATGTTGCGCTCGCTGGTGACGAACCCCGGGACCTCGGCGTTGGTGGAGTCCGACATCAGCAGGTCGATGCCCTCGGCGCCCAGCCGGGCGAACCCCGGCAGGTCGGTCAGCCGCCCGTCCAGCGGCAGCTGGTCCATCTTGAAGTCGCCGGTGTGCAGCACCAGCCCGGCGGCGGTGCGCACCGCGACGGCGAGCGCGTCCGGGATGGAGTGGTTGACGGCGAGGAACTCGCAGTCGAAGGGGCCGAACGAGCGGCGGTCGCCCTCCGCCACCTCGACCGGCACGGTCTTGATCCGGTGCTCGGCGAGCTTGGCCTGCAGCAGCGCCAGCGTCAGCCGCGACCCGACGACGGGGATGTCGGGCCGCTCGCGCAGCAGGTAGGGGACCGCGCCGATGTGGTCCTCATGGCCGTGCGTCAGGATGAGCGCGTCGATCGCGTCCAGCCGCCCGCGGATGTACTCGAAGTCCGGCAGGATCAGGTCGACGCCCGGCTGCTCGGTCTCCGGGAACAGCACGCCGCAGTCGACCACCAGCAGCCGGCCGTCGTGCTCGAAGACGGTCATGTTGCGGCCGATCTCGCCCAGCCCGCCGAGCGCGACGACACGCAGCCCGCCCTCCGCCAACGGCGGGGGCGGCGCCAGATCCGGGTGCGGATGGCTCACGCATCGACCTCCGGAACGCTGGCTTCCGGCACTTTGACTCCCCCAATCATCAGGTCTTCCCGCAGGCGCGCCGCGAACTCGGGCGAGGCGTCCACCAGCGGCGCGCGGACGGTGCCGCCGGGCAGGCCCAGCAGGTTGAGCGCGGCCTTGACGGCGATGGCGCCCTGCGTACGGGTCATGATCGCGGTGACGACGGGCAGCAGCCGGCGGTGGATCGCCAGCGCCCGCTCCCGGTCCCCGGCCCGGTAGGCCTCGATCATCTCATGCAGATCGGCGCCCGCCACGTGGCCGATCACGCTGACGAACCCGACGGCGCCCACCGCGAGCCAGGGCAGGTTGAGGGCGTCGTCGCCGGAGTAGAACACCAACGAGGTGCGGGCCATCACCTGCGACCCGGCGAACAGGTCGCCCTTGGCGTCCTTGACCGCCAGGATGCGCGGGTGCTCGGCGAGGCGCAGCAGGGTGTCGGTGTGGATCGGCACCCCGGTGCGGCCCGGGATGTCGTACAGCATCACCGGCAGGTCGGTGGCGTCGGCCACCTCGGTGAAGTGCCGCAGCAGGCCCTCCTGCGGCGGCTTGTTGTAGTACGGCGTGACCACCAGCAGTCCGTGGGCCCCGGCCTCCTCGGCCTGGCGGGCCAGCTCGACGCTGTGCGCGGTGTCGTTGGTCCCGGCACCGGCGACGACCACGGCGCGGTCGCCGACCGCCTCCACCACGGTGCGTACCAGTTGCTGTTTCTCGGCATCGCCGGTGGTGGGCGATTCGCCGGTCGTGCCGTTGACGACCAGACCGTCGCAGCGCTGCTCGTCGACCAGATGGGCCGCCAGCCGGGCGGCTCCGTCGTAGTCGACGCGGCCGTCGGGCAGGAAGGGGGTGACCATCGCGGTCAGCAGCCGCCCGAACGGTGCGTCACTCGTTGTGCTGGGTGCCATGCAACGAACGGTACCGCTACGGCGGACCCCCGTGGACCCGCAGGTCCCTTCGCTGGCAAGCGGGATCGACCGGGGACTTTCGGACACGGCGCCGCGCGGCGCCCGCGGGCGCGCGGCCGCGCCGCCGACGGCCTCAGAACGACGGCCTCAGAACGACGGCCTCAGAACGTGGACGAAGCCGTCGCCACACGCTCGGGGGTACGCGTGGCGACGGCTTCTCTGAAGCACATGTTTGCACGCGATTTACGTGATACGGGTCCAGTCAGGCCACTATCCGGACTCGATCGGATAACACGGATGACTCATCTGGCGCGACCGTTGCGAGCTTCGTCAAATTTGTCCGTTCTCATGGTCGATCGCGGCGCCGAGCTCCCGCAGCCGGGCGCGCAGCTCCTCCACGTCCGGGGTCCGGACGAGCCGGTTGCCCCGGACCGCCCACCAGTGCCCGGACCCGCCCCTGCCGATCCGCCACTCGGCGAACTCGGCCGACAACTCGCTGAGGCGGTCGCCGTCCCGCCCTCCGGCCCGCTGAACACCCATCGGCCCTGCTCCCCCGATTCCCTTCGCTCCGCCGTGCGCTCGGTGCCGATCCGGCCCGACGCCGCCGCTCGGCGGCGACCGTCGTGAACTGGTGAAGACGTACGTTCTGGAACATGAAGCGCGCCGTCCCAGCCGCCAAGATCTTCGACGGCCGGCGGCCGACTCGCCCGACGACGGCCCGCTCCCGGTCGTCCTCTCGGCGCAGACCCCGACCCCGCGGCGCGCCGGTCGGGTCCTCGACCCCGCCCCTGATCAGCCGGTATGTCGGAACGCCGCCCCACACGGTAGCGCGGCCGCCGAAGTGCTCCAAAGCGCACCGAATGCGGCGAACGCCCTTCGACCGGCCCCCGGCTCGGTCAAAGGGTCCGTCTCGATCGGATCGCCCCCTTGGACGGCGCCTGCGCGGCGTCGCCCCGCCTCCCGACCCCGGTGGGCGTCGCCTCCGAACGTGCCGGACGATTCGACACGGGCTGCATCCCCAGCCCTTCAGGCCGGGTGCGGTCACCGTGAGGTGACGCTCGGCCTCTCGTTGCGCAGGTCATCGCGCGGGGCGACGGTGCGGCCTGACGGGCGTCCGGGGCCGACGCGGGCGCGCTGGGTGAGGGCCACGCAGACCAGGACGGCGACCGCGGTCAGCAGGGTCGACGCGTCGATCAGCTCGCCGAGGAGGAGGCCCGACCACAGGACGGTCAGGACGGGCTGGGCGAGCTGCACCTGGCTGGCGCGGGCGATGCCGGCCCGGGCCAGGCCCTCGTACCAGGCGAAGAACCCCAGGTAGGCGGAGAACAGGGCCACGTACCCGAAGCCGCTGGCGGTGCGGACCGTCCACTGGAGGTGCGTGGTGACGAGGAGGTACGCGGTGACCGGGACGCTGATCGGGGCGCTGAGCACCGTGGCCCAGGAGATCACCCGCCATCCCGCCATGTCGCGGGCCAGCCGCCCGCCCTCGGCGTAGCCGACGGCGCCGGCGACCAGCGCGCCGAACAGCAGCAGGTCGGCGGGGGTGAAGCGGCCCGCGCCGCGGACGAGCGCGAAGCCGGTCACGCAGAGGGCGCCGGCGCCGCAGGCCAGCCAGAACGCCAGGGAGGGTCGCTCCCCCGCGCGCAGCACCGCGACCACGGCGGTGGCGGCGGGCAGCAGGCCGACCACGACGGCGGCGTGCGCGGACGAGGCGCCGTGGTCCAGGGCCAGGGTGCTGAGCACCGGGAAACCGAAGATCACTCCGCCGCCGACCGCCGCCAGAGCGGGCACCTGGCCGCGGCGGGGCGGACGGGCGCGCACCGCCAGCAGGACGAGCGCGGCGAGGACGGCCGCCACGGCGGAGCGTCCGACGCCGATGAGGTACGGGTGGAGCCCTTCCAGCGCGAACGCGGTGGCGGGGAAGGTGAACGAGTAGCTCAGCACGCCGAGCCCGGCCAGCCCGAGGCCGTGCAACGCTATCGGCGCGGGTGCAGTAGCGCTATCGTCATCTCTCATGCATAAGGATAGCAGTGTGGCCGCTCTGGCCGACGCGCTGCGCGCCGAGGCGCGCCGGCTGCGTCCCGGCGACCGGCTGCCGTCCAGCCGCGCCCTGGTCGAACGCCACAAGGTCAGCCCGGTCACGGTGGCGCGCGCGCTGGCGCTGCTGGCCGCCGAGGGCGTCGTGGTCACCCGTCCGGGCAGCGGAACCTACGTCGCCGAACGCCCCGCCAAGGCGCCCGAGCCCGCCGATTACGGCTGGCAGGCGGTCGCGCTCGGGGACCGCGCCATCGAGGCGGGCGGGGTGGCGTGGCTGCTGCAGGCCCCGCCGGAGGGCGTGGTGCCGCTCAGCGGCGGGTACCTGCACCCGACGCTGCAGCCGGTGCGCGCGATCGCCGCGGCGGCGGCGCGCGCGGCGCGCCGCCCGGACGCCTGGGAGGCGCCGCCGCTGGGCGGGCTGCCGCAGCTGCGCGCCTGGTTCGCCCGCGCCGTCGGCGGGGACGTCGCCCCCGGCGACGTGCTGATCACCGCGGGCGGGCAGCAGTCGATCGCGACGGTGCTGCGGGCGCTGCTGCCGCCGGGCGCGCCGCTGCTGGTCGAGTCGCCGACCTACGTGGGCGCCACCGCGGTCGCGCGGGCGAGCGGGCTGCACCCGGTGCCGGTCCCGGTGGACGCCGACGGGCTGCGCCCCGACCTGCTCGCCGAGGCGTTCGCGATGACCGGCGCCCGGGCGCTGTACTGCCAGCCGACCTTCCACAACCCGACCGGCGCGGTGCTGGCCGCCGAGCGCCGCGCCCAGGTGCTGGCGGTGGCGCGGGCGGCGGGCGCGTTCGTGGTCGAGGACGACTTCGCCCGGCACCTGGGCATCGAACCGGGGCCGCCGCCGCTGGTCGCCCAGGACGCCGACGGCCGCGTCGTGCACATCGCCTCGCTCACCAAGGCGACCGCGCCGAGCCTGCGGGTCAGCGCCGTCATCGCCCGCGGCCCGGTCGCCGAGCGGATCCGCGCCACCCAGGTGGTGGAGCACTTCTTCCCGGCCCGCCCGCTCCAGGAGACGCTGCTCGAACTGGTCAGCTCCCCGGGCTGGCCCCGCCACCTGCGCGCCGTCCGCGCCGCGCTGAAGTCCCGGCGGGACGCGCTGCTGGCCGCGCTCGCCCGCGACCTGCCCGACCTGCGGGTCACCCGGCCGTCCGGCGGCATGCACCTGTGGGCGCGGCTGCCGGACGGCGTGAACGACGTCGGGCTGGCCGACGCTGCCCTGCGCGGCGGGGTGCTCGTCAGCGCCGGACGGCCGTTCTTCCCCGCCGAGCCGTCCGGCCCGTCCCTGCGGCTCAGCTACGCCTCTGCCGCGTCCGAGACCGAGCTGGCCGAAGGCGTCCGCCGCCTCGCCGCCGCCTTGGACGCGGTCCTCGGCGCCGCCTCCTAGCCGTCCTGCGGCCCGTCCTCGTGGGTGACGAAGCAGAACTCGTTGCCCTCCGGGTCGTGCCAGACCTGGAACGGGCGCGCCGGGTCGCCCAGCGGCTCGCCCGCCGGGCGCGCGCCCAGCCGCCGGGCGCGCTCGCCCGCGGCGCGGATGTCCGGCACCCCCAGGTCCAGATGCAGGCGGTTCTTGACCGCCTTGCCCTCGGGGACCCGCTGGAAAGACAGCACCGGACCGCCCGACCCGAGCCCTTCGAGGTCGATCCAGTCGTCCTCGCGGGAGGCGACCTTCAGGTCCAAGAGCTCTCCCCAGAACGCCGCCAGCGCGCCGGGATCGGCGCAGTCGATCACCAGGTTGGTCACCGTCGGGGTCACCGTCCGCCTCCTTCGTCGACACCGGTCATCACCGTATGCCGGTGTCGCGCAACGGCGCAACCGATCAACTCGGGACACCGGTGTCGCGGCTGGTAGGGTCGCGGGAGGAGACGGAGAGGGTGATGGCCGAGATGCGACTCGCGGAATCCGGCCCCGCCCTGCTGTTGCGGGACTTCGTCAACACGCTCGACGTCGAGCGGGGCGTCGACCACATCGCCGCGCCCGACGATCTGGCCCGCTGGCTCGAAGCCCAGGGGCTGCCCCCGGGAGGCGGCCGCCTCCATGCCACCGAGCAGGACGTCGCGACCGCCGCCGTCCTGCGGGAGGGCCTGCGCGCCGCCATGCTCGCCCACCACTCCCCCGCCGCCCGCCCCCAGTCGCCCCCGGAACTGGAGGAGGCGCTGGCGCGGCTGCCGCTGCGGATCTCGCTGGCGGAGGGACGGCCCGTGCTCGTGCCGCTCGGCTCCGGGGTCGCGGCCGGGCTGGCGGGCGTCGCGGCGGCGGTCGCGGCGTCGGCGGCCGACGGCACCTGGCCCCGGCTGAAGGTCTGCCAGGACGACACGTGCCTGTGGGCGTTCCTGGACACCTCCAAGAACCGCTCGCGCGCATGGTGCTCGATGCGCGTGTGCGGCAACCGCACCAAGACGCGCGCGTACCGGGCGCGCCGCCGCGCCGCCGCGGCCGCGCCCGCCCGGCGCGACCGGTAGCGTGACCGCGTCACGCTCGACGAGAGGACGGGAGCCTCATGGCCGACGTGGGCGTCCGGCCCGCCCGCCGCACGGACGCGGCCGCCGTCGCCGACATCCAGGTCCGCGCTTGGCGGGCGTTCTACCGCGACCTGCTGCCCGGCGCGGTGCTGGACGAGGTGACCAGCCCGGCGGCCCGCGACGTGTGGCGGGAGCGGTGGGCGGAGTCGATCAGCGCTCCGCCGAGCCCGCGGCACCGGGTGCTGGTCGCGGTCGCCGGTTCGTCCGCCGGAGGGCCGCCGCCCGGCCCGCCGGGGGCGTTCGACCTGGTCGTCGGGTTCGCCGCGCACGCCCCCGCCGAGGACGCCGACGCCGCCCCCGGCACCGCCGAGCTGCTGACGCTGCTGGTCGACCCCGCGCACACCGGAGCCGGGCACGGCAGCCGCCTGCTCGCCGCCACCGTCGACCTGCTGCGCGAGGACGGCGCCGAAACGTTGATCACCTGGGTGTTCGAGGCGGACGAGGCGATGCGGACGTTCCTCGGCTCGGCCGGATGGGCGCCGGACGGGTCGTCCCGCACCCTCGACATGGGCGAACCCGTCCGCCAGATCCGCCTGCACACCGACATCCGCGAACCGCGGGGGCGGGCGGAGCCGTAAACACGGGGGCGGTGCGGGCCCGCGCGGACCCGCCCTTATGTTGGAAGCCGTGCCCATGTCCATGCCTCTGACCTCGCCGACCGCGCCCCCGTCGGCCCGTACGGCCGGCCGCCGCCGCTGGCTCGGCATGGTCGTGATCAGCCTGGGCGTCGCGCTGATCGTCGTGGACGCCACGATCGTCAGCGTCCTGCTGCCGCAGATCATCGCGGGGCTCGGCCTCACCGGCACCGACGCCGAGTGGGTGACGTCGGTGTACGCGCTGGTGTTCGCGGCGCTGCTCATCCCCTTCGGCCGGGCGGGCGACCTGTACGGCCGGCGGCGCCTGTTCGTCACGGGCGTGGGCGTGTTCACGGCGGCGAGCGCCGCCGCCGCGCTGGCGCAGAACGGCTCGGCGCTCATCGGCGCGCGCGGACTGCAGGGCGTGGGCGCCGCGATGATCCTGCCCGCCGCCTTGTCGACAGTGCACGCCGCGTTCACCGGACGGCACCGGGCCGTGGCGTTCGGCGTCTACGGTTCGCTCATCAGCGGCATGGCCGCGCTCGGCCCGCTGCTGGGCGGCGCCGTGGCGTCCGCCGCGGACTGGCGGTGGGCGTTCGGGGTGAACCTGCTGTTCGGCGCCGCGCTGGTCGCCGGGGCGCTGCTGTTCATGCCGGAGACCCGGGCGCCGCGTCCGGACGCCGCGGACGGAGCGCGCGGCGCGGACCGGCGGCCGGCCGCGCTGCGCGACATCGACTGGGCGGGCGGCGCGCTGTCGGTGCTGGGGCTCGGCGCGCTGGTGTGCGGGCTGATCGAAGGCCAGAACTACGGCTGGTGGACGGCGACCCGCGCGTTCTCCGCCGGCCCGATCGAGTGGCCCGCGACCGGGCTGTCCCCCGTCCCGATCATGCTGGGCCTGGCCGCGGTGCTGCTCACCGGCCTGGTGCTGGTGGAACGCGCGCGGGCCGCCGCGGGCCGCCCGGTGGTGCTCGACCTCGCCCTGTTCCGGATCGCCGGATTCCGCCGCGGCAACCTGGCCCTGGCGCTGGTCAACGTGGGCGAGCTCGGCCTGCTGTTCGTGCTGCCGCTGTTCCTGCTGGGCGTGCACGGCAGCGCGCCCCTGCAGATCAGCCTGGCGATCCTTCCGCTGGCGGCGGGCGCCTTCCTGGCGGGCGGCGCCGCCGGACGGCTCGCGCGGCGGCGGGGCCCGCACCGGGTCGTCCAGCTCGGCCTGGCCCTGGAGGTCGCCGCCGTCGCCGCGCTGGCGGCCGTCCTCGGCCCGACGACCGGCGGCCTCGGCCTGGCGCCGTGGATGCTGCTGTACGGGCTCGGGCTCGGCCTGACCGCCGCGCAGCTCACCAACGTGTCGCTGGCGGACGTGCCGGCGCCGCTGGCGGGCCAGGCGGCCGGCACCCAGTCCACGTCCCGGCAGGTCGGCGCCGCGCTGGGCATCGCGTTCGTCGGCGCCGTGTTCACCACCGCCCTCGGCGGCGCCATGGCCGACCGGCTCCAGGACGGCCCGCTGCCCGCGGCGCGGCAGGCGGCGATCGTGCACGAGCTGCGGCACAGCGCCGGGACGTACGCGCGCGAGCTGCACGGCGCGCCGGGCATGGGCGCGGTCGCGAAGGCCGCCGACGAGAGCCTGGCCGCGGCGACGCAACGGGCCGTGCTGGCGACGGGCGCCGTCCTCGCCCTGGGCCTGGTGATGACGCTGCGCCTGGGGCCGGGCGGCGGGGGTCCGGGCGCAAGCGGCGGCCCGCATCGGCCAGAATCTAGGCGGTAAACCCCGCGCTCGTCGCACCGCGTCCCCGAGAAGAGTCCCCGAACAGAGGTCACCGTGGCCACGCTCTCCCAATGGGTCGCCGGATCCCGGCCCCGCACCCTGCCCGCCTCCATCGTCCCCGTCGCCGTCGGCACAGGGGTCGCGATCGGCCAGGACGGGTTCGTGTGGTGGCGGGCCCTGCTCGCCGCGTTCGTCGCGCTGTCCCTGCAGATCGGCGTCAACTACGCCAACGACTACAGCGACGGCGTCCGCGGCACCGACGAGGAGCGCGTGGGGCCGCTGCGGCTCGTCGGCTCCAGGGCCGCCTCGCCCCGCCAGGTGCTGGCCGCCGCCCTGGGCTGCTTCCTCGCCGCCGCCGTGGCCGGCCTGGCGCTGGCCGCGGCGACCACCTGGTGGCTCCTGCTGGTCGGCGCCGCCGCGATCCTGGCGGCCTGGTTCTACACCGGCGGCTCGAACCCCTACGGGTACCGGGCGCTCGGCGAGCTGTCGGTGTTCGTGTTCTTCGGGCTGGTCGCCGTCGTCGGCACCGTGTACGTGCAGACCGAGACCCTGCCGTGGGAGGCGTGGGCGGCGGCGGTGCCCGTCGGGCTGCTCGCCTGCGGGCTGCTGGTCGTCAACAACCTGCGCGACATCCCCACCGACGCCGCGTCCGGCAAGCGGACCCTCGCCGTCGTCCTCGGCGACCGCCGCACCCGCCTGCTGTACGCGGCGTGCACCGCCCTGCCGTTCACGATCGTGCTCGCCGTCGCCGCCCCCCGCCCGTGGGCCCTGCTCGCCCTGCTGGCCGCGCCGCTGTCGGTGCCGCCCGCGCAGGCCGTGATGGGCGGCGCGACCGGCCGGGCCCTCATCCCCGTGCTGGGCCAGACCGGCCGCCTGCAGCTGGCGTTCGGCGCCCTCCTCGGCGTCGGCCTGGCGCTCTAGGCCGGGTCGCGCGCGACCAGCTCCCAGCGGATCTCCGGCTGTCCCGCGTCGGCGAGGGCCTTGTTGACGGCGCTGAACGGCCTGCTGCCGAAGAACTTCTTGGCGCTCAGCGGGCTGGGGTGCCCCGCCTCCAGCACGACGTGGTGGGCGCCCGTGACCAACGGGGCCTTCTTGCGCGCGTACCCGCCCCAGAGCACGAACACCACCCGGTCGGTCTTGTCGTTCAGCGCGCGGATGGCGGCGTCGGTGAACTCCTCCCAGCCCTTGCCCGCGTGCGAGCCCGCCTGCCCCTCCCGCACCGTCAGGACCGCGTTGAGCAGCAGCACCCCCTGCTCGGCCCACGGCGTCAGGTCGCCGGACGCGGGAACGGGAACGCCCAGGTCGGCGGCCAGCTCCTTGAAGATGTTGCGCAGCGACGGCGGCAGCCGCACGCCCTCGCGGACGCTGAAGCTCAGCCCGTGCGCCTGCCCGGCCCCGTGGTAGGGGTCCTGGCCGAGGATCAGCACCCGCGCCCGGTCGAACGGGCAGCGCCGGAACGCGTTGAACAGGTCCTCGCGCGGCGGATACACGGTGCGGGTCTCGTACTCCTCCGCGACGAAGGCGCCCAGCTCGCGCATCGCGTCGTCGTCCAGCAGCGGGGCCAGCCGACGCCGCCAGTCGTCGGGCAGCATCTCCATCAGGTCGAGCGACATCCACGCCTCCGTCCGAAGGGAAAGGTCCGTCTGCGCACGCGTCCGGCCGCGTGCGGAATCTCGGCACGCCTCGAGCACGTCCGTCGGCACGCACACTAGCCGCGGGCTCTGACACACCGGCGGCGAATCACCGGCGCGAACCGGAGCCATCCCTAAGATGAAGGCATATGCCCGATACCCCCCGCCGGCGGCGGCGCGCCGCATGCGCCGTCCTCGTCCTGCTGTGCCTGGTGGGCGTCGCGGGGGGCTGCGGCCGCCCGTCCGGCCCCAGGACGCTCACCGTGCTGGCCGCCTCGTCGCTCACCGAGGTGCTCGGGGAGCTCGCCACCGCCTACACCCAGACCCGCCCGGACGTGCGGCTGGAGACCGTCTTCGGCGGCTCCCAGGAGATGGCGGCCCGGCTGCGGGACCGCGACACCGGCGACGTGCTGATCACCGCGGACGAGGCGGCGATGAACGAGGTGGACGCCTACCTCACCGGGCGCCGCCGCATCGTCGCCCGCAACTCGCTGACCATCGCGGTCGCCCCCGGCAACCCCCGGCGCCTGCGCGGCCTGTCCAGCCTGACCCGGCCGGGGCTGCGCGTCGCGATCGGCGCGGAGTCCACGCCGGTCGGACGCTACGCGCGGCAGGTCCTCGACCGCGCCGGCCTGCGGGTGCGGTGGACGTCCGAGGAGATCAACGCGCGCGCCGTCCTCGACCGCGTCCGCACCGGCGAGGCCGACGCCGGGCTCGTCTACATCACCGACCTGCGCTCCGCCGGCATCGCCACCAGCAGCGTGCCGATCCCGGCGGCCCAGAACGCCACCGCCGCGTACCCGGCCGCCGCCGTCAAGGACGGCGACCACGTCGAGGAGGCGAGCGCCTTCGTCGCCTGGCTCACGTCGCCGACCGCCCGCGCCCTCTTCCACAAGCACGGCTTCGCCCTTCCGCCGTCCTCCCAGACTTAGCGGCGGCCGGGCGCCCGCGGGCCCGCCCATCGGCGGACCGATGGAGGCCGCGGTCCCGGCCCGCGGGCGGCCGTACGGGAGCCGCGGAGCGCGTCAGTCCAGCCCGGAGGGCAGGCCCCCGTTCTCGCACATGGCGACACAGTCGTCGTGGCTCTTCAGCGCCTCCAGGACGGCGGGGTGCGGCGCCGGGTAGACGGTGAGGTAGTCGACCTCGCCCCGGGACGGGTCGGGCCGGTAGGCCAGGCAGTCCTCGGCGGCGGAGAACCGCACGTCGACGCCGGGCTTGTTGCCGCGCGGGTCGAGCCGGACCCAGCGGTCGTCGATCAGCGCCGCGGCCAGCCCGTGCAGGACGAACCCGTCGCCGTCGCGAAGGCGCTGGTAGCACAGGCCCGCCTGGACGCCCCCGGCCCGCAGCAGCGCCGCGAGGGCGTGCGCCTTGGCGAAGCACAGGCCCGTCCGCTGCTCCAGCACGTCGGAGGCGCGCCAGGTGACGCGACGGTCGCGCGCGTCGAGGGAGTGGCTCACCCGGTCGCGGACGAACTCGAACGCGGCGCGCGCGTAGGCGACGTCGTCACCGGTGCGCAGCTCCGAGGCGACCAGCTGCACCGCCGGATGCTCGTGGTCGATCGCCTCGTCCTCGGCGAGGTAGTCCCACGGCTCGCCCGCGAAGATCAGATGTTGTCGCGTCACAGCCCCAGCAGAGACTCGATGCCGACGGTGAGACGGTCCGGAAGGTTCGCGACCGAACGGACCCCCAGCAGGACGCCCGGCATGAACGACTCGCGGTTCATCGCGTCGTGCCGGACGGTGAGCACCTCGCCGTGCCCGCCCAGCAGCACCTCCTGGTGGGCGATCAGGCCGGACAGCCGGACGGCGTGCACCCGCACCCCGTCGACGTCGGCGCCCCGGGCGCCCGGCAGCGCGGACGTGGTGGCGTCCGGCGACGGGCCCGTGCCCGCCTCGCCGCGCGCCGCGGCGACCAGCTCGGCGGTGCGGTGCGCGGTGCCGCTCGGCGCGTCCGCCTTGTTCGGGTGGTGCAGCTCGACGATCTCGACGGACTCGAAGAACGGGGCGGCCTTCTGCGCGAAGTGCATCATCAGCACGGCGCCGATGCCGAAGTTGGGGGCGATGAGCACGTTTCCCTTGCCGTGCGCGGTCAGCCACGACCGCACGGTGTCCAGCCGGGCCGCGTCGAAGCCCGTGGTGCCCACCACCACGTGCAGGCCGTGCTCGACGCACCAGCGCACGTTGTCCATGACCGCGTCGGGATGGGTGAAGTCGACCGCGACGTCCGCGGCGGCGAGCGGGTCGCGCGCGTCGCCCTGGTCGACGGCGGCCACCAGCTCCATGTCGTCCGCCTTCTCGACGGCCCGGCACACCTCGGCGCCCATGCGCCCGCGTGCGCCCAGCACCCCGACTTTGATCACATTTCCCTCCTGTTCGAACCGGTCACCGAGCCTATCTCAGGCCGCCGTCCGCGGCGTTCCCGCGGCCCGCGCGCGGCGACCCGCGCCGCCCGTCGCGGCCCGACGCGGCGGGCCGCGGTCAGAGGGTGAAGCCGCGGTCGCCGAAGGGGCCGATGACGGTGAGCGCCTGCGGGCCGGACAGCACGTCGCGGGCGACGGCCCGCACGTCGTCGAGGGTGACGGCGTCGATGCGGGCCAGCACCTCGTCGACGGGCAGCAGCGACTCGTACACCAGCTCGCTCTTGGCGATGCGGCTCATCCGCGATCCGGTGTCCTCCAGGCCCAGCACCATGCCGCCGCGCAGCTGCCCCTTGCCGCGGGCCAGCTCCTCGTCGGTCAGGCCGCGCTCGGCCACGGCCGCGACCTCGTCCCGGCAGATGGACAGCACCTCGTCGATCTTGCCGGGCTGGCATCCGGCGTACACGCCGAAGACGCCGCTGTCGGCGTACTGGGAGGTGTAGCTGTAGACCGAGTACGCCAGGCCGCGCTTCTCCCGGACCTCCTGGAACAGCCGCGAGGACATGCCGCCGCCGAGCGCCGCGTTCAGCACCCCGAGCGCGAACCGGCGCTCGTCGGTGCGGGAGACGCCGACGCCGCCGAGCACCATGTGGGCCTGCTCGGTGTCCTTGTCCAGCACGCGCACGGTCGGCGACACCGGGGCGGGCTCGCCGCCGATCCGGGGCGGGCTGGGCGGCGCGTCGCCGGTGAGGCGGTCGCCGTACCCCTCCTGGACGAGCCGGACGACCTCGTCGTGGTCGACCCGGCCCGCCGCCGCGACGACCAGGTTCGGCGGGACGTAGCGCTCGCGGTAGTAGGCGTGGATGCGGTCCCGGGTCAGCGCGTTGATCGACTCGACCGTGCCCAGGATGGGGCGGCCCAGCGGCCGGTCCCCGTACAGCGCGAGCGCGAACTCGTCGTGGATCAGGTCGCCGGGGTCGTCGTCGCGCATGTGGATCTCTTCGAGGATCACGCCGCGCTCGGCCTCCACGTCCTCGGGCCGGTTGAGCGAGGACGCCACCATGTCGCACACCACGTCGGCGGCCAGCGGCAGGTCCGCGTCCAGGACCCGCGCGTAGTAGCAGGTGTACTCCTTGGTGGTGAAGGCGTTCAGGTCGCCGCCGACCGCGTCGATCGCGGCGGAGATCTCCAGCGCCGACCGCCGGCGGGTGCCCTTGAACAGCACGTGCTCCAGATAGTGGCTGGCGCCCGCGTCCGCCGGGGCCTCGTCCCGGGAGCCGACGGCCGCCCAGATGCCGAACGCCGCCGAACGCACCGTCGGCATCGACTCGGTGACCACGCGCAGACCCCCCGGCAGCACGGTCCGTTTGACCGGACCGGAGCCGTCGGTGCCGGGGTGGATGACGTGGGTGGTTCCGGGCTCCTGCGCTCTCGCCGCCAGGGTCACGTGTCGCTCGCATTCACTCGGGGTCGCACGGTGTCCGGCGCCTCGCGCCGGTCGAAAAGGGGCCGACCGGCCCTCCCCAGCGTATGGGGTGGGCCGGTCGGTCATCAGGTCCGCAGCGGGCTCGCCTGGGGAGGTCAGGTGTTGCGGTCGCCGCCGCTGCCGCCGCGGCGGGTGCGGCGGCGGCGCGGACGGCGCCGGCCGCCCTCGGACTGGGACGCGCCGCCGTTGTCGCCCTGCTCGGCGCTCTTGCCCTCGGCCGGCTGCTCGGCGGCCGCCTCGGCGGCGGCCTGCTCCCGCTCGGCCGCCTCGCGCTCGATCACCTCGACCGGCACCAGCGACAGCTTGCCGCGCTGGTCGATCTCGGTGACCTCGACCTGGATCTTCTCGCCGACCTTGATGACGTCCTCGACGTTCTCGATCCGGGCGCCGCCGTGCAGCTTGCGGATCTGCGAGACGTGCAGCAGGCCGTCCTTGCCGGGCAGCAGCGACACGAACGCGCCGAACGCGGTGATCTTGACGACCGTGCCCAGGTACCGCTCGCCCACCTCGGGCATGTGCGGGTTGGCGATCGCGTTGATCGCCTGCCGGGCGGCCTCGGCGGACGGGCCGTCGACCGCGCCGACGTAGATGGTGCCGTCGTCCTCGATGGTGATGTCGGCGCCGGTGTCGTCCTGGATCGAGTTGATCATCTTGCCCTTGGGGCCGATCACCTCGCCGATCTTGTCGACCGGGACCTTGATGGTGATGATGCGCGGCGCGTTCGGGCTGATCTCCGCGGGCTCCTCGATCGCCTCGGCCATCACGTCCAGGATCGCCAGGCGGGCGCTGCGGGCCTGGCGCAGCGCGGCGGCCAGCACCTGGGCGGGGATGCCGTCCAGCTTGGTGTCCAGCTGCAGCGCCGTGATCAGGTCGCGGGTGCCGGCGACCTTGAAGTCCATGTCGCCGAAGGCGTCCTCGGCGCCGAGGATGTCGGTCAGCGTGACGTACTCGCCGTCCTCGTGGATCAGGCCCATCGCGATGCCGGCCACCATCGCCTTCAGCGGCACGCCCGCGTCCAGCAGCGACATGGTGGACGCGCACACCGAGCCCATCGAGGTGGAGCCGTTGGAGCCGATCGCCTCCGACACCTGCCGGATCGCGTACGGGAACTCCTCGCGGCTGGGCAGCACCGGGATCAGGGCGCGCTCGGCCAGCGCGCCGTGCCCGATCTCGCGGCGCTTGGGCGAGCCGACCCGGCCGACCTCGCCGGTGGAGTACGGCGGGAAGTTGTAGTGGTGCATGTAGCGCTTGGTGCGCTCGGGGTTGAGCGTGTCGATCGTCTGCTCCATCCGGAGCATGTTCAGCGTCGTCACGCCCAGGATCTGGGTCTCGCCGCGCTCGAACAGCGCCGAGCCGTGCACCCGCGGGATCACGTGCGCCTCGGCCGACAGCCGGCGGATGTCCTTGACGCCGCGGCCGTCGATGCGCACCCCGTCGCGGATGATCCGCTCGCGGACCAGCCGCTTGGTGACGGCGCGGAACGCGGCGGGGATCTCCCGCTCCCGGCCCTCGAAGTCGGGGGCCAGCTT
The DNA here is from genome assembly GCF_001552235.1 of Actinomadura rubrobrunea NBRC 15275. Taxonomy (NCBI): domain Bacteria; kingdom Bacillati; phylum Actinomycetota; class Actinomycetes; order Streptosporangiales; family Thermomonosporaceae; genus Actinomadura; species Actinomadura viridilutea. The sequence goes on from NZ_BCQU01000015.1 coordinate 79,384, forward strand.
CTCCAGCGCGGCCGCCTTGATCTCGTCGAGACGGTTCTCGCGGGTCTGCTTGTCGGCGATGGTCAGCGCCTCGGCCAGCTCGGCGGCCACGGTGGCGTTGACCGCCTCCAGCACGTCGTCCTGGTAGTCGGGGAACAGCGGGTACTCGACGGCCGGCTTGGCGGCCTTGGCGGCCAGCTCCGACTGCGCCCGGCACAGGGCGGCGATGAACGGCTTGGCGGCCTCCAGGCCCTCGGCCACCGCCTCCTCGGTCGGGGCGGCGGCGCCCTCGGCGACCAGCGCCAGGGTGTCGCGGGTGGACTCGGCCTCCACCATCATGATCGCGACGTCGCCGTCCTCCAGCATCCGCCCGGCGACCACCATGTCGAACGTGGCCCGCTCCAGCTCGGAGTGCGTGGGGAAGCCGACCCAGCGGCCGTCGATCAGCGCGACCCGCACGCCGCCGATCGGGCCGGAGAACGGCAGCCCGGCCAGCTGGGTGGACAGCGACGCCGCGTTGATCGCCACCACGTCGTACAGGTGCTCGGGGTGCAGCGCCAGGACGGTGGCCACCACCTGGATCTCGTTGCGCAGCCCCTTGACGAACGACGGGCGCAGCGGCCGGTCGATCAGGCGGCAGGTGAGGATGGCGTCCTCGGACGGGCGGCCCTCGCGGCGGAAGAACGAGCCGGGGATGCGCCCGGCCGCGTACATCCGCTCCTCCACGTCCACCGTCAGCGGGAAGAAGTCCAGGCCCTCCTTGGGCTTCTTGGACACGGTGGTGGCCGACAGCACCATCGTCTCGTCGTCGAGGTAGGCGACGGCGGAACCGGTGGCCTGCCGGGCCAGTCGACCGGTCTCGAACCGGACCACGCGGGTGCCGAGCGGGCCGTTGTCGATGACGGCCTGGGAGCTGAGCGCCCCCTCCATGCGCGCGCTCTGGCTCACGGAAATCTCGGTCACGGGAATCTCCTTGCTCTCGTGCGTCCTCGCAGCCCGGTTCCCGTGGATGTCGCGCTGTGCCGGTCTTCGATCGAAGCGCCCGGATCGGAGCCCACGCGATGATCTGGTGGTGCGCCTTCGCCCGCCTCCGGCGAAGGGCATGATCCGGGAGCCACTACCGAGGACCGGCCCGCACCAGGGAGTGTCCGCGAGGCTCTCTTCTGTGTTCAGTTATCCCGTCGGAGGCGGTTTCACCCCCGCCGGGGAAAAAGCCGGAGGGAGCGGCCCCGAGCGAGCCGCTCCCTCCGCCGTCCTAGCGGCGCAGACCGAGACGCTCGATCAGCCGCCGGTAGCGGTTGATGTCCTTGTTCTGCAGGTACTTCAGGAGCCGGCGACGCTGACCGACCAGCAGCAGCAGCCCGCGGCGGCTGTGGTGGTCGTGCTTGTGCTCCTTCAGGTGCTCGGTGAGGTCGTTGATCCGCCTGGTCAGCAGCGCGACCTGGACCTCCGGCGAACCGGTGTCACCCTCACTGGTCGCGAACTCGGCGATGATCTTCTGCTTGGTAGCGCTGTCGAGCGGCACGTGGCTCCTTCGATGAGATCGTCATCCGCAGATCCCGACGAGCGGGCGTCCGGGTCCGCATGATGCGTTCTGGAACATGGGCGAGCCGCATGAGGGTGCAGCCCGCTGGCCGGTATGCTTCCGGCGACTCTTCACCGTACCACGTCCGGCACGTGCGACGACCACCGCGCGGAACGCACGGTGATCATCTGGCTTCGTCCCGTGCGGCCGGCCGCCCGCCGGCGGGCGCCGCCGCGCCGCCCTACCGGTCCGCGGCGGCGATGATCTCGCGGGTGCGCGCGACGTCCCGGTGCATCTGCTCGATCAGCGCGTCGACCGAGTCGAACTTCAGCGTGTCGCGCAGGCGGGCCTGGAAGTCCACGGCCATGTGCTCGCCGTACAGGTCGAGGTCGTCGCGGTCCAGCGCGTACGCCTCGACGGTGCGCTCGCCGCCGCCCTCGAACGTCGGATTGGTGCCGATGGAGATCGCGGCCGGCCACCGGAACCGCGGGTAGCGCTCGGAGTCGCACACCAGCCACCCGGCGTAGACGCCGTCGCTGGGGATCGCGGTGTGCGGCTGCGTCTCCAGGTTGGCGGTGGGGAACCCGAGCGCGCGCCCCCGCATGTGGCCGCGCACCACCACGCCCTCCACCCGGTGCGGACGGCCCAGCGCGTGCGCGGCGCCCTCGACGTCGCCCGCGTCCAGCCGGGCGCGGATGTAAGTGGAGGAGATGGTGTCGCCGTTGGCGACCAGGGGCATGCCCTCGGCGGTGAAGTCGTACTTCTCCCCCAGCTCCTTCAGCAGCGCCACGTCGCCCTTGGCCTTGTGGCCGAACCGGAAGTCCGCGCCGACGATCACGTGCGCCGCGTGCAGCCGGTCCACCAGCACCGACTGCACGAACTCGTCCGGCGGCACCTTGGACAGCTCCAGCGTGAACGGCACCACGACCACGGCGTCGGTGCCCAGGCTCTCCAGCAGCTCGATGCGGCGCCGCGTCGTGGACAGCAGCGGGGGGTGGGTGCCCGGCCGGACGACCTCGTCGGGATGCGGATCGAACGTGATCACCACCGACCGCAGCCCGCGCTCACGGGCCAGTTCGGCGGCCCGGCCGACGATCCGCTGGTGGCCGCGGTGGACGCCGTCGAACACGCCGATGGTGACGACCGATCTGCCCCAGTCGGCGGGAACCTCCTCGAGGCCATGCCAGCGCCGCACCTTGCACTCCCCTGCGTCGGAACCTGCCTGCCCGGACTTTCCTGTCGCCTCAAGACTGCCATGACCGGCCGCGCCGCACGACCGAGGGGGCGGCCCTGGCGCGGGTGACGCCTGCGAAACCGCGACGAGTCTACTCGGCGGCGATGACCGCCGGGTCGTCCGCCGGGTCCGCTAGGGAACGAAGACGGCCAGGGGCTTGGCGGCCCCGCCCCGCTCCTCCACCAGCGCCAGCAGCGTCCCGTCCGAGGCGAAGACCCCCACCGGCCCCGGGCCGAGACCCGCCGCGGGCAGCCGGCCGCCGTGCACGACCTTGCGGGCCTCGTCCGCCGTCACCTCGCGGCGCGGGAACGCGGCCGCCACCGCCTCCGCCATCGGCAGGATCTCCAGCTTCTCGGCGAGCCGGTCCAGGGTGCGCGCCATGGCCAGGTCGTACGGGCCGACGCGGGTGCGGCGCAGCGCCGTCAGGTGGCCGCCGCAGCCCAGCGCGGCGCCCAGGTCGCGGGCCAGCGCCCGGATGTAGGTGCCGGACGAGCAGGTGATGGACGCGTCCACGTCCACCAGGTCGCCGTGGCGGCGCACGTCGGTGACGGTGAACGCGTGCACGGTCACCGTCCGGGCCTCCAGCGCCACCCGCTCGCCCCGCCGGGCCATCGCGTAGGCGCGCCTGCCGTCCACCTTGATCGCGCTGACCTGCGGCGGCACCTGGCGGATCTCGCCGGTCAGCGCCTCGATCCCGGCGCGCAGCGCGGCGTCCGTGACCCCCGCCGCCGAGGCGGTCGCGGTGACCTCCCCCTCCGCGTCGTCGGTGTCGGTGGACTGGCCGAGCCGGATGGTGGCGTCGTACTCCTTCTCCGTCAGGGCCAGATGCCCGAGCAGCCGGGTCGCCTTGCCCACCCCGACGACCAGCACGCCGGTCGCCATCGGGTCGAGGGTGCCGGCGTGCCCGACCCGCCGGGTGCGGGCCAGCCGCCGCACGCGGCCCACCACGTCGTGGCTGGTCCAGCCGGCGGGCTTGTCGACGACGACCAGCCCGGAGATCCCCTGTCCGCCGCTCACCCGTGCTCCTCCGTGTCGGGGCCGCGCAGCACGGCGCGCAGCCGGTCGATGGTGTCGGCGGGCTCGCCCGTCGCGGTGAACGCGGCGGCGGTCCGGTGCCCGCCCCCGCCGAGCGCGCCGCAGGCGCCGCCCACGTCCACCCGGCCCCGCGACCGGGTGGAGACGTACCAGTCGCCCTCGTCGGTCTCCTTGCACACCACCGCGACCTCGGCCTCGTCCGCTCGCCGCAACTGGTCGATCACGCCTTCGAGCTGGTCGTAGCGCACGCCGCGGTCGACCCGGTCGGCCCGGCTGATCGTCGTCCACAGCAGGCCGAGGCCGCCCGCGGCGTCGCGGTCCAGCCGCGCCCGGCCGAGGGCGCCCGCCAGCACCTGCAGGTAGCCGAACGACGCGCGGTCCCACAGCTCGCGGCTCACCTCGTCGGGGCGCACGCCCGCGGCGAGCAGCCGTCCCGCCATCGCGTGCACGCCGGGCGTGGTGCAGGGGTACCGGAACGAGCCGGTGTCGCTGGCCAGGCCCGCGTACAGGCCGAGGGCGATCTCGCGGGTGAGCGGGACGTCCAGCCGGCGGATCAGCTCGTCCACCAGCATCGCGGTGGCCGCCGCGTCCGGGTCGACCAGCCGCACCTGCTCGTGCCCGCAGCCGCCGAACCCGCCGCCCGCCGCGTGGTGGTCGACGACGATCAGCATCGCGGCGGTGCGCGCCCGGGACGCCAGCGACCCCAGCCGGTCCACCGCCGCGGTGTCCAGCGCGATCATCAGCTGCGGGGCGGCGGGCAGCCGCCCGGGCTCGACCAGCAGCTCCTGGCCGGGCAGGAACCGCAGGCTCGCCGGCACGGTGAACGGCTCGCCGAACGACGCCAGCACCCGCTTGCCCAGCGCCCGCAGGGCCAGCGCCAGCGCCAGCATCGACCCCAGCGCGTCCCCGTCGGGGGTGACATGGCACGCCAGGCAGATCTCGTCGACCTTGGCGATCAGCTCGACCGCGCGGTCCCAGTCCGGGCCGGACCAGCGGGCCGCCTCGTCCGACCGGCCGCCGCCCGCGCGCTCCGCGTCGGCGTGACCCGTCTCAGCACGGCCCGCCTCGGTGCGGCCCGTCTCAGCACCGCCCGTCTCGGTGCGGCCGTCGCCGCCGGCCCACCAGCGCTCGACGCACCGGATCATCGTGGCGTACTGGCCGGCCCACGGCTCCGGGGCCGCGGCGGGCTCGTCCGCCTCGGGCGCGTCCTGCGGCCCCCGCCACGGGGGCGGCGGACCCGCACCGAGCACGGCCGGATGGCCCGCCGCACCGCCTCGCTCCGAACCGTTCACAGCGCCCCCGCCCGCGTCCGGGACGCCCTCGGGCGCCGCCTGCCGTCCCGTTCAGTCATCTGACGAGTGTCCCGCCCCGCCGTCCCCGCCGTCTGTGGCGTCGGGCTCCTCATCGACCTCACTCGTGCGGTAGGGGTTGGCATCCCCCGCCGGAGTGGCCGACCGGGCCGCGCGGGCCACCTCGGCGTCCTTGGCGCGGGCCTTGGCGAGCAGCTCGTCGATGTGCGCGGCGTTCTCGATCACCGCGTCCGGGACGAAGGTGATGCTGGGCGTGTGCCGGACGCCGGTCTGCCGGCCCACCTCCGAGCGGATCACGCCCTTGGCGCTCTCCAGCGCCGCCGCGGTCTCCTTGCGCTCGCCCTCCGAGCCGTACACGGTGTAGTAGACCGTGGCGTCGCGCAGGTCGCCCGTGACGCGGGTGTCGGTCACGGTCACGAAGCCGAGCCGGGGGTCCTTGATCCGCCGCTCCAGCATCTCCGCGACGATCTGCTGGATGCGGTCGGCGAGCTTGCGCGCCCGGGCTGCGTCCGCCATGGTCGCACTCCTTCTCTCTGGTTGTGGCGAGACCGGGGCGGCGCGGGGGTTCCGCCCGCGCCCCGCCTCGGGGATCGGTGGTCCGCCCCCGCACCCCGCTCAGTCTTCGTCGTTGAACAGCCGCCGCCTGGCCGACAGCAGCTCGATCTCCGGACGGCCCGCGACGAGCCGCTCGCAGGAGTCCAGCACCTGCGTGCAGTTGCTCGCCGTGGCCGACACCACCGCGACCGCGATCTCCGCCCGCCGGTGCAGGTCGAGCGCGCCGGTCTCGGCGACGGCCACCGCGGGGAAGCGCCGGTTCACCTCGGCGATGATCGGACGCACGACCGAGCGCTTCTCCTTGAGCGATCGCACGTCGCCGAGCAGCAGGTCGAGCGTCAGCGCACCCACGTACACCTGGTCGGTCACCTCGGGATTTCGCTATGCCCCGCGGGGCGCGGGGGTGTCGAGGCCGTCCCCTGCGGGACGGCGCGTCCGGAGCGGGCCGGGGGCGCAAGCGCCCGCCCGTGGGAGCGCCCGAACCGGTCGCGGTGACGGCGCGGCCCGGCCGACCGGGCCGGGGCCGTGATGACGCCAGATTAAGAGATCCACCCGGCGTCCCGGCACGCGATTTTCGGCGACGGGGCCGCGGGCCGTGTCGCCACGGCCCGCGGCCCGTCCGCGCCTCGCGACGCGGGCTCGGCCGCCGACGTCAGTCGCGCGGCTTCTCCCGCATCTCGAAGCACTCGATGACGTCGCCGATCTTGATGTCGTTGTAGCCGAGGCCGATACCGCACTCGAAGCCCTCGCGGACCTCGGCGGCGTCGTCCTTGAACCGCCGCAGCGACGCCACGGAGAGGTTGTCGGCCACCACGACGCCGTCGCGGACCAGCCGCGCCTTGGCGTTGCGCTGGACGACGCCGGAGGTGACCATCGACCCGGCCACGTTGCCGATCCGCGGCACCTTGAAGATCTCGCGGATCTCCGCGGTGCCGAGCTGGACCTCCTCGAACTCCGGCTTCAGCATGCCCTTGAGGGCCGCCTCGACCTCCTCGATCGCCTGGTAGATGACCGAGTAGTAGCGGATGTCCACGCCCTCGCGGTCGGCGATCTCCTGCGCGTTGCGCTCGGCCCGCACGTTGAAGCCGATGATCACCGCGCCGTCGGAGGCCAGCGCCAGGTTGACGTCGTCCTGCGTGATCGCGCCGACGCCGCGGCGGATCACCCGCAGGGTGACCTCCTCGCCGACGTCGATCTTCAGCAGCGAGTCCTCCAGCGCCTCCACCGAGCCGGACACGTCGCCCTTGAGGATGAGCAGCAGCTCCTGCCGCTCGCCCTGCTTGATGAAGTCCTCGAGGGACACGCTGCGGCGGGTGCGCATCAGCTCGGCGTTGCGCTTGCGCGCCTCGCGCTTGTCGGCGATCTGCCGCGCCACCCGGTCGTCGTCGACGACCAGGAAGCTGTCGCCCGCGCTGGGCACGGCGGTCAGGCCGAGCACCTGCACCGGACGCGACGGCGGCGCCTCCTGGACGTTGTTGCCGTTCTCGTCGAGCATCGCCCGGACGCGGCCGTGCGCCACGCCGCACACGATCGAGTCGCCGACCTTCAGCGTGCCGCGCTGCACCAGCACGGTCGCCACGGCGCCCCGGCCGCGGTCGAGGTGGGCCTCGATGGCCGTCCCCTGCGCGGCCATGTCCGGGTTGGCCTTCAGGTCGAGCTCGGCGTCGGCGGTCAGGATGATCGCCTCGAGCAGCCCGTCGATGTTGGTGCGCTGCTTGGCCGACACGTCGACGAACAGGGTCTGCCCGCCGTACTCCTCGGCGACCAGGCCGTACTCGGTCAGCTGGGCGCGCACCCGCTGCGGGTCGGCGCCGGGCACGTCGATCTTGTTGACCGCGACCACGATCGGCACCCCCGCCGCGGTGGCGTGGTCGATCGCCTCGGTGGTCTGCGGCTTGACGCCGTCGTCGGCGGCGACCACCAGCACCACCAGGTCGGTGGTGTCGGCACCGCGGGCGCGCATGGCGGTGAACGCCTCGTGGCCCGGGGTGTCGATGAAGGTGATCTTGCGCTGCTCGCCGTCGACCTCGGTCTCGACCTGGTAGGCGCCGATGTGCTGGGTGATGCCGCCGGCCTCGCCCGCCTGGACGTTGGCGTGCCGGATGGCGTCCAGCAGCTTCGTCTTGCCGTGGTCGACGTGACCCATGACGGTCACCACGGGCGGACGCGGCTGCAGGTTCTCCTCGTCGCCCTCGTCCTCGCCGAACTCGATGTCGAACGACTCCAGCAGCTCGCGGTCCTCGTCCTCCGGGCTGACGATCTGGACGTCGAAGTCCAGCTCCATGCCCAGCAGCTTGAGGTCGTCCTCGTTCACCGACTGGGTCGCGGTGACCATCTTGCCCAGGTGCAGCATGATCTGCACCAGCGAGGCCGGGTTGGCGCCGATCTTCTCGGCGAAGTCGGTCAGCGACGCGCCCTGCGGCAGCCGGATGGTCTTCCCGCCGCCCCGCGGGGCCTGCACGCCGCCGATCGCCGGCGCCTGCATGTTGTCGACGAACTCTTGGCGCCGCTGCTTCTTGGACTTGCGGCCCCGGGCCGGACGCCCGCCCGGACGGCCGAAGGCGCCCTGCGTGCCGCCGCGGCCCCGACCGCCGCCGGCGCGGGGACCGAAGCCGCCGCCGGGACGACCGCCGCCGCGCGGACCGGCGAAGCCGCCG
>NZ_BCQU01000016.1:0-86681 GCF_001552235.1 Actinomadura rubrobrunea NBRC 15275
CGCCGCACAGCGCCACCAGCCGGGCCGCCCCGCCGGGCCGCGGCGCCGCGGTCGGCACCGCCGCGTACAGCAGCCCGCCCGCCGCCGCCAGCCAGGGCCGCGCCCCGTCCAGTTCCGGGTCCATGGCGAACGGCGCCGCGACCGTGCGGGCGGCGCCGTCGTCGGGGGCGAAGACGTCCACCCCGGCGGGCAGCAGCGCCGCCGACAGCCGGGGCCGCAGGGCGTAGATCCGGCCGCCCGCCGCGGTCATCGCCGCGTACGCGGGGGCGTCGCGCCGCCAGGCCACCCGCCCGGTCGACGCGTCGACCGCCTCCAGCCGCCGGTCGCCGCCGCGCGCGCCGTTCGGGCGGTACACGACGACCAGACGCCCCTCGGCGACCACGGCCGGGCAGATCGCGTCGCCGCACACGTTCTCGCCGGCCCATTCGGCCAGCGGTTCGCCGTTGTCGCGGTAGGCGCGCAGGGCCGTGCCGTCCTCGGCGAGCGTGACGCCGTCCAGCACGGTCACCTCCGGGGCCTCGGCCGAGCCCAGGCGGTGCGACCAGCGCACGGCCCCGGTGTCCGGTCGGACCGCCAGCAGGCGGCTCGGGCCGCCCGCGCAGTCCAGCGCGAACACCGCCGTCGTCTCCACCGCGCCGGAGGCGTGCGCGGCGCCGTCGAACAGCCGGCAGCCCGCCGGCAGGCGCAGCGTCCACAGCCGGGCGCCGTCGGCCGCCGACCGCCCGTACAGCACGCGGCGGTCGCCGCCGGTGGTGAGCACCGCGTCCGAGCCCGCGGGCCACCGCAGTGTGGTGCGGGCGACGGCGGCGGGCAGCTCGTCGGTCCGCCGCCACAGCTCGGCGCCCGACAGCGCGTCGAAGCCGACCATCATCCGCTCGCCGCGGTCGCCGTCGCGTTCGAAGTAGCCGATCAGCCGGGATCGGGTGGCGGCCCAGCCGAGCATCGTCCAGCCCGTGCGGTGGTAGCTCCAGCGGCGGCCGCCGGTGCGGGCGTCGCGCACCTCCAGGCCGCTTCCCGAGGCCACCACCGCCTGCCCTTGCGCCACGTCGAACGCCACGCTGTTGTATCCGGCCAGCGCCCCCCGGTGCACCGGCGCCGAGCGCTGCCAGCTCGTCACCAGCGGCCCGGGCGGAGGGCCGACGTCCGCCTGCGGCGCGACGGGCACGGTGGTGACGGTGTGCCGCACCTGCCACCACTCGGCGCGCGTGACGGCCCGGACGACCAGCACCCCCGAGACGGTCACGGCCAGCACGGCGGAGACGACGCCGGCAGCGGCCCGCCGGCGTCCGCCCAACCGCCTGCCGCCCACGCCGTGCCGCCTCCCTTCGTCGTCACGTACTGTGCTGGGGACCGTCTTCCCACCATGCCGTGTACCGAGCCCTGCGCGCGACAGGGAGAGCCCAGATCGGAGGTTCCGGTGGAACTGTTCACCACATGGCGGACGTGGGACCAGGCTCGCACGGCCCTGGCCGCGTCCGGCATCGGCCCCTCGGACCTGGCCGCCCTGGACGAGGCCGCGGACGCCGCCCGCCGCTGGCACGGCGACCAGACCCGTCCCACCGGCGCCCCCTACCTGGAGCACCTGCTGGAGGCCGTCGAGGTCCTGGCCCGCGGCCGCGGCGTGACCGACGTCCCCGTCCTGACCGCCGCGCTGCTGCACGACGTGGTGGAGGACACCGCCGCCACCGTCCGCGACGTGGAGTCGGCGTTCGGCCCGTGGGTGGCCGAGCTGGTGGAGTGGCTGACCAAGCCGTCCTCCCCGACGGCGAACCGCAAGGCCAAACGCGCCGCCAAGACCGCCTACCTGCGCCGCCTGCGCGACGCCCCGCCCGAGGCGATCATGGTGAAGCTGGCCGACCGGATCAGCAACGCGCAGACCCTGGACCGGATGCCGCCCGACTTCCAGCGCCGCTACTACGCCGAGACCTGCACCTACATCATCCCGCTGGCCGAAGGCGACCCCTGGTTCGCCGAATGGTACGCCGCCTGGCGGGCGCACTTCGCCCACCTGCGCTGACCGGCCCCGGGCCGCCGCCCCCGCCCTGACCGGCGGGTCACCGGGTGCGGGATCATCGGGGCATGGAACGCGAGTGGGTGGCCGAGGAGAGCGTGCTGATCGACGCCGCTCCCGCCGCGGTGTACGCGGCGGTGACCGACCTGCGGCGGATGACCGACTGGAGCCCGGAGCTGTTCTCGGTGTGGGTGCGCGGGCCCGTCGACGTGGGGACCCGGTTCGTCGGCTTCAACCGGATCGGCGCCCGGGTGTGGTTCACCACCTGCGAGGTCACCGCGGCCGTCCCGGGCGAGGTGTTCGCGTTCCGGGTGTCGAGCTTCGGGATGCCGGTCGCGGTGTGGGGCTACCGGATCGAGGGGGTGGGTCCGAACACCACGCGCCTCACCGAGTACTGGCATGATCTGCGCCGCGACACACGGGGGGCCGCGTTGGTGTCCCTGCTGGGCAGGGTGTTCACCGGCGTCCCCGCCGAGCGGCGCGCCGAGGTGAACCGGCGGGGCATGCGGCGGACCCTGGAGGGCGTCAAGGCCGCGGTGGAGACCGGCAGGGTGTCGGCGGGCTAGGGCGACGCCGCCCGGCGACCGCATAAGCTGTCTCTTTCGCCCCCTTCAGGGGACGGACACCACCACTGAGGAACAGCAGGTCAGCGCAGGTCGCGAGGGAGCAGCCCGAATGTCGTCCCCGGTGACGGATGGGTCCGCCGAGACCACGGAGACGGTCAAGGACCAGGAGATCGCCGCCGAGCAGCGGTTCGTGGACGTGGCCTACGCGCGGCTCGAGGAGATGCGCGAGGACGCCAAGGCGCTATTGCGCGAGGGCTACCGGCAGGCGCTGGTGGGCACCCAGGGGGCGCTGGTCGACCGGGACGCGATGGTGCATCAGGCGGCGCTGCGCGCCCAGGCCCTCGACGTCGCCGACGACGGCCTGGTGTTCGGGCGCCTCGACCTGGCCGGCGGGGAGGTCCGCTACATCGGCCGCATCGGCGTCCGCACCCGCGACCATGACCCGCTGGTCATCGACTGGCGGGCGCCCGCCGCCGAGGACTTCTACCGCGCCACCCCCGAGGACCCGCGCGGCGTGGTGCGCCGCCGCGTCCTGCACTCGCGCGGCCACACGGTGGTCGACCTGGAGGACGACCTGCTCGACCCGTCCGCCGCGGGCGACATGGCGGTGGTCGGCGACGGCGCCTTCCTGGCCTCCCTCGCGCGCACCCGCGAGGGCGCCATGCGCGACATCGTGGCCACCATCCAGCGTGAGCAGGACGAGGTGATCCGCGCGCCCGCCGACGGCATCGTGCTGGTGCGCGGCGCCCCCGGCACCGGCAAGACCGCCGTCGCCCTGCACCGCGTGGCCTACCTGCTGTTCCGGCACCGGCGGCGGTTCGGGTCGCGCGGCGTGCTGGTGGTGGGCCCCAACCGGCGCTTCACCTCCTACATCGAACGCGTCCTGCCGTCCCTCGGGGAGGAGTCGGCGGCGCTGCGGTCCCTGGGCGACCTGGTGGACGGGGTGTCGGCCCGCACCCACGACACCCCGGACCTGGCCCGGATCAAGGGCTCGGAGGTCATGGCGCGGGTGCTGCGCCGCGCCGTCACCGACCACCCGCCCGGCGCGCCGGACGAGCTGCGCGTCGCGTACAAGGGCGTGGTCGTCCGCCTGGACCGGGCCCGGCTCGACCGGCTGCGCGCCGACCTGCACCGGCGCAGCCGCGGCTCGATCAACGGTGCCCGCGCCCGCGCCGCCGAGGCGCTGCTGGACGCGCTGTGGGAACGCTTCACCGACGTCGGCGGCCCCGAGGCCGCCGCCCAGGCCGACCAGGCCGACGCCGGCCTGTGGAACGCGCTGCTGGCGGCCGACGGCCTCGCCCCGCTGGACGAGGACGACGCCCGGCCCCGGCCCCGCGCCCGCTCGCGCGGGGGCGACGCCCGCCGGGAGGAGTTCGACGCCCGCGTCCGCGAGCAGCCGGAGTTCACCCGGTTCCTGGTCGCCTGGTGGCCGCTGCGGCGCCCGCTGGACGTGCTGCGCTCCCTCGCCGACCCGGAACGGCTGCGCCGCGCCGCCGGCCGCGACCTGGACCGCGACGCCGTCGCCCGGCTGGCCGCGTCCTGGGCGGCGTCGCTGCGCGACGACGCCGAGCCCGTGCTGACCTACCAGGACATCGCGCTGCTGGACGAGATCGACGCGCTGCTCGGCTCCCCGCCCCGCCCGTCGCCGCGGCGCCGCGCCGCCGAGGACGACCCGTTCATCGTCGACGGCGTCGACATCCTCACCGGCGAGGAGGCGGCCGACGAGCACTGGGAGCCGGAGATCCGGGAGCTCACCACGTCCATCGAACGGCTGGAGCGGGCCCGCCGGGTCGACGACGAGGTCGTCGAGGAGCGCCCCGAATACGCCCACATCGTGGTGGACGAGGCGCAGGACCTGTCGCCCATGCAGTGGCGCATGCTCGGCCGCCGCGGCCGCCACGCGAGCTGGACGATCGTCGAGGACCCGGCGCAGAGCGCCTGGGAGGACCTGGACGCCGCCCGCAAGGCGATGGACGCCGCGCTGGGCCTCAACAAGCCCGCGTCCCGGCGCGCCGCCCGCCCGTCCCGCTCCCGCCGCCCGCGCAAGCCCGCCGTCCGCGCCCTTTACGAGTACGAGCTGACCACCAACTACCGCAACTCCACCGAGATCGCCGCGGTGGCGTCCCGGGTGCTGGCGATGGCGCTGCCCGAGGCCCGCCCGGCCCGGGCTGTCCGCACCTCCGGCATCGAACCGGTCATCCGCGTCGTCCCCGGCCCGGACCTGCTGCCGTCCGCCCGCGCCGCCACGGAGGAGCTGCTCACCCAGGTGGAAGGCACGATCGGCGTGATCGTCCCGCGCGAGCTCGCCCCGGCCGACAGCGACCCGGGCGGCCAGACCGCCCTCCCGCTCGCCGCCCTGCCCGACGACGTTCCGTCCGACGGCGCCGCGTCGTGGAACGCCGCCGACCGCGACCGCCTGGCCGCCGGGTTCCCCGAACGCGTCCAGGTGCTCGACGTGCTGGAGGCCAAGGGCCTGGAGTTCGACGCCGCCGTGATCGTCGCCCCGGAGACGGTCGCCGCCCAGTCGCCCCGCGGCCTGCGCGTCCTCTATGTCGCCGTCTCCCGCGCCACCCAGCGCCTGACGGTCCTCACCACCAGCCCCGACTGGCGCGACGCCCTCACAAAGGACGAAGCCACCGTGATGGATCACGGCGTCTCCGCGACAGTGCGACGCCAAGAATGATCACCGGCCGTGGGCTTCTCAAACAGGGTCCCTCGCGTTGGCAAGCCCTTGGGGCTCAGTCGGTGTCGTCGGTCAAGGTCATCGCGTCCTTCGGCACGTCCCCGACGTTGATCAGGAAGCGATTGCGGTCGGTGGGATAGACGGTGATGGTGAGCCGGAACGGCTGCCCCTCGGCGTCGAAGGCGGTCCGAGCGATCTCGCACATCGCGACGCCGCTGCCCCGCGTGAGCTCAAAGAAGGCGCTCTCGAAGTCGTCGGGCGGCCGCACCCAAATGAGGTCCTGGTAGCCGACCTGCACGATGCCCAGCGTCTCCTCAAGGTAGGCGACAACCCCCGGCTGCACGTCGATGGCCTGCAGCAGCTTGACCGCACCCCGTTCCACGAGGCGGAACGGGTACCAGGAGGTCTGGAGCGAGTAGGGCTTGTCGTCGATGAACCGCCTCTGGTGGCGGCTGACGACCTTCGTTCCCTCTTCTACACGCAGCCGCTCAGCGATCAGCGCGGTGGCGTTCTGAATCTCGACCTGGGGCTGGGAGTAGCTGGGTTCGCGCTTGCGCATGCGGACTTCGGACATGTACGCCACGCCCTCACCGCCGCCGAAGTCCGTCCTGGGTTCGTTGGTGAGCGTGGTGACAAAGGGGTCGATCTCGTTCGACACGAAGGTGCCGCGGCCGGCCTGAGCGATCACCAGCCCGTCCCGGATCAGCACCTTGATCGCGTCGCGGACGGTGTTGCGCGAGGCGCTGTACTTCTGGCGCAGCTCCGGTTCGGTCGGCAGCTGGGAGCCGGGGGGCAGTTCTCCCGCAGCGATACGCCGCCGAAGGTCCTGCGCGATCCGCTGGTACATCGGTGGATCAATCACTACAGCCTTCCCAAACGTCACACTGACCCATCTTGTGATAGAAGCTTACCGTCTTAACAATCCCCATTGGGGATGGTTCAAACACCCCGAACTTACTAACTCAGAAAGGTTGATATGTGCATGAGTTGATATCGATATGGGTATACCGGTACGTTTCAGGCTGCTCTGCGCGAAGGGACCGACGTCCACCTCACCCTCTGGTCACATGGCGAGGACTGGTTCCACTGCATGCTCATCGCCGTCGACATCAACGGCTTCGGCGACCTGCGCCGCACTTCCGAGGAGCAGGGGGTACATGCGCGCACCCGGCATGCGCGCCGCTGGATCGGCCTGATAGCGGTGCCACACGACGAACTGATTCCGTGGGGCGGGCTTGTCATGACCTGTGTGCGTGTCACGGATGAAGGGGCCGCACCGCATGGAAGTGGAGACGGTCCGACTGGACCGTGGACCATTCTGCGTGTCAGGCAGCACCTTGTGCCGGTGGTCTACTGCCACGCTGGGCGTCACACTTGGCGACCTGGTGAAGTTGCCGCCTGCTTGCCTGACAGCCTCGCCGGTGACTCGGCATGGCGTTGGATACGCCGACTTCCTGGCAAGCCGGCGCCAAATAGAGATGCCCAATGTTCAGCGTGCGGTCGAGGTTCGTGATCAATATCAAGACCGCAATCCAGGCGGCAGGCGTTCACGCACCCGTCAGGATGTCCCCGCCGGCGGGGCGAGGGCTACGCCGCCCGCCGTTTCCGGAGCCAGCCGCGTCGGCGCCACGAGGTGATCTCCGCTCCTGACCTGCACGTCACCCGAGCCTCCCAGGACAGCCGCGGCAGGCTCTGCCTTCCTAGACGCGAAACGTTGCAAACGCCGCATAGTGGTCAAATGCTGCTTCCACCGGCAAGTAGTTCCGAGTCGGCACCACCCGTTTCGACAAAGCGGTCAGCCGCTACCGCGTCCGCGTGCTCCCCGGCCTCATGCTGTGACGGCCTGGGGCGCGTTCGACCGACGCGAATAGGCCGGTCGCGGCGGGCACCGGATGTCCCGCCTGCGACGCGGCCATGGCATGTGCGGTGGGGTGGTCGGTCGGTTGACGGGAGGGGGTGCGTCCCTCATCGCCGTCGGTCTCTCAGACGTCGGGGGACGAGCCGTCGTCCCCCATGTCCTTGTGCGGTCGGTCCTGGTCCGGCGCGGAGGCGGCACCGGACTCGCGCTCGGCGGTTATCACCGGGTCGGCGCGCCCGGTCGGCTCTTCCGCGCTCAGATCGGTGTGAGTGATCACCGGGGGCTTCACGTGACTTCCTTTGCTCTCACGCCGCGTCCGCCTGCCGACGCCGCCGGCGGCGGGGCGGCGGCCGGGTCGGCGGTGCGGCCATGCCTCACGATGGTTTGACGCACGGAGGTCACCGTCCGGAGGAGCGATACACGTAGAGACCCGCCACCTGCCGGAGGAGGGACTCCATTCCGGGACGGACGGCGGGCGGGGTGTCTGCCCGGCCGGGCGGAACCGGGCGGTCGAAGTTGGCGCGACGGCTGTGCAGTCCGAACGCCGCACACAGGGCGAGATACAGCCCGAAGGCGGCGAGTGACGAGCAGGCGATCCAGGTGCCGATCATGCGGTGGTCTTCCTCTCATCGTTGACGTCCCTCCGAGCGGCTCCAGGGCGATGAGCCGGTGACGGCGAGACGATCCGGAAACCTGTGGACACCTCCCGAGCGGTCTCACGTGACCATCGAACGATGGGATGGATTAGGTCAGGTGACGCACCCCATTGAGGGGGCTTAGACCACCTGAGGGACTCATACCAGTCATCCCAACCTTTGGTATAACCGGGACACTCTGGACATAAACGTTTGATCATGGGGGCTGCGTCTGGATGAGCCCCCTTGTTAGCATGGAAGGGCTCATCCCTTTCACCCCAGACATTGGGATGATGGGGATGACCTAGGAGGGAGGGTGCTGTGCCGACTCCCCGGTATGAGGAGATCGCTGCCGACCTGCGCGAGAAGATCCGGGAGGGGCACCTCCGTCCCGGGCAGCAGCTCAAGACCGAAAAGGAGCTGGCGGCGGAGTACGGCGCGGCCCGCAACACCATCCGGGATGCGATCACCAGGCTGAAGGCCTTGCGCCTGCTGGAGACCAGGCCGGGGCGGGGCACGTTCGTGGTGCAGCCGCCGGAGATCTTCCGGATCACCCTCACCCCCGAGGAGGACACCGGCTTCAGCGGCGGCGAGGGCAAGGCGTGGGTCCGCGAGGCCAGGAAGCAGGAACGCAAGGCGGCCACTTCGCCACCGGTCGTGGAGATCCAGCAGGCGGACAAGCTCAAGGGCGAGGCCCTGGACATCCCCGAAGGCGGGGATCTGGTCGGCCGCCACCAGCGACGCTACATCTCCGACAAAGACGGCAACAGCATCCCCTGGTCCATGCAGACCTCCTACTACCCGTTCGAGTTCGTCGAGCGCGGCGCCACCGAGCTGATGAGGCCCAAGGACATCGAAGAGGGGGCGATGTCCTACCTGGAGGAAAAGCTGGGCATCCGGCAGGCCGCCTACAAGGACGTGCTGCGCGTTCGGCCACCGGACGAGAACGAGACCAAGTTCTTCGACCTGCCCCCGGAAGGCAGCGTTCAGATCGTCGAACACCGACGGACGGCCTATGACGTCGACGGCCGTCCATGTCGTTACACGATCACCGTTTACCCCACGGATCGGAATGAGTTCGTCATTGAAGCGAAACTTCCGCTTGTCGACGACGGACGGCGGGGATGAACGAACAAATCAACGTCCTGGGGGGCCACGAAACGAACGATCCCGGTCGAGGACGTTCTCGGTCGTCGTTTGACGGTGAGCGGCGATCCCGCACACCCGCACCTGCCGTCCTCGTTGCGTTCGGGCGCGGCTCCGCGGGAAAAGGGAGGCAGCCGTTGCGCGTCTTCCGTGTTTCACAACCGACAGGCGGCCCGCGACGGGCCGCCTCCGACTAGATGGAGAGCCGATGTCCGAGAAGGCCCTACCACTTCGCCACGAGGACCCACGACTCGACCTGTTCAGGCCGTATATCTCCCGCGCGGTGCTGGAACTGCCCGAGCAGGGCATCGAGCCGGTTGCGGCCTGGCTCGACCCGTCCGGCCCGCGCGACGCCACGATCGTGTGCCGCCTGCGGGACGAGACGTTCGGCCTGGTGTGGGACGAGGAGACCGGCTGGCGCGTGGGCCGGTTCGTGAGCGGACGCCAGGGGGTGCGCACCCAGTTGGCCGACCCGCGCTACGTGGGGGTCGATGTGCTGCTGGACCCCCAGGAGCTGGCGCGCCGTGTGGCCGCCGACGCCACCGGCCCGCGCCGCAAGTTCCGCGACCACTTCGAGGACCCCGAGGGCTTCGACGCTCGGGTGCGCGCGGCCTACTGTTGAGCCGGCACTGCGCTTCACCCGTTTCCCGTCCACCGCGCCGACGGGGAAACGGCATGCACGCCTGACACCGCCGTGTCCTTCCCCGATGAGGGGCACGGCGGTGTCGCATTTCATATTTGATATATCGAATGTGGCGCGGAAACTTTCAGTCCTTCTGACCTCTTTCGGCCGGTTCGCCTGGGACGATGCCGCAGATCGCAGCCGGGCACGTGCCGTCCACCGGGCATGGCGACGCCCAGCCCTTCGTTCACGCCCTGTCCGTGAGTTACGGTAATGACCGACTTTGGTTACATCGGGCAAAAAGGGCAAGTCAACAGAGTGGTCGATGAGCCCACTCGCCTCGGCGTCGCGAACAGGACCGAACGTGGGACACAGTTTCCGACTTCGTCCAGCCTCCCCCGACGACCTTCACACCATCATCGAACTGATCGAAAGCGCAGCTGCATGGCTGCGCACCAAGGGCACCACCCAGTGGAACCGACCATGGCCCACCCGTCGCGACCGCGACCGCCGCATCCGCACCGCCCTGGCACGCGGCGAGACATGGATTCTGTGGCACGGAACGGTTCCCGCCGCCACCGTGACGGTCACCACCACTCCGGACGAGGCGCTGTGGACACCGGACGAACGCGCGGAGCCGGCCGTCTACCTGCATCGACTCGTGGTCGACCGCCGGTACGCGGGACTGGGGCTGGGCGCGTGGCTGCTGGACTGGGCCGGGTGGCGGGCCCGAACCGAGTACGGCGCCCGCTGGATCCGGATCGACGTGTGGGCCGACAACTACGCCCTGCACCGCTACTACCTCCGACAGGGCTTTCGCCGGCTGCGGCACTCCACCGCCATCCCCGGCTACCCGGCGGGCGAACTGTTCCAACGCGACACCCGCCTGTCTCCTCCGCGGGAACTTCCGCGTCCATCGGTGCGGTTGGAGGGGGAACCGGCGGCCCCCGCCCCGCGCCGACGCAGAGCGACCAACGGGTGCACGAACTGGATCGGCTTCGACCGGCCTTCGGCCTCCAGCGCATCCTGATCCGCCTCGCCTTCCCGCGCCGCGGCCGTTCCCGCTCGCGCGCGCCGGGTCATAGGAACTGAACGCGTATGAACTCCTCGGAGCCGCGTTCGCGCACGTACACCGCGCCCCCTTCGCGGATGATGCGCTCGAAGTACTCGTAGATGCTCAGCGCCCGGTTGATGATGTCGGTCTTCGAGTCCCCCGTCCGGCCCAACTCGGCGAGCGCCGCCGCCCCCTTGCCGGTCAGGTTGACGGTGACGCGCTCCTTGGTGCCGGGCGCGTCGCCGTACGCGGCGCCGTCGTGAGAGCGGCCGGTCACGGCCGCGTCCGCCTTGCTCATCGAGGGTCTCCCTTAGCCGAGGCGCCTGTCCGCCTCTGAGTGTCGTGAACCGACGACCACGGCCGACGGCGCTCGTCGGATCGCTTGCCCGGCGACGTCCCGCGTGCCGGCACCCGCCGTTCCGCCATCGACCCTCCCTGACGTCGCGTGCCACCGAGGCGGCATATGCGGCAAGTATGAGCCTCTGCCGCATACCGGTCAACGTCGCAACCCAGAGCATACCCACAAGACGCCTCATCTACTCATATCGTTCTCGAACCAAACGCGTACGATGTGCATCACATTTATGTACATCGTATGCGCATCGTTCTACTCTCAGAGAGGACGGACCCCGCCGCGGCATCCCGCGACGACCACGGACAGGTGACCGGCCCCGGGGGAGCCGGCTCACCGGAACGCAAGGAGGGATGGGTGTATGGGTCGCCGATCGACGCCCTCACGGCGACGGGTCGAAGGACGGGGGACCGGGCGTCCCGATGACAGGGAGCCCGACACGCGGAATCGGCGCGGCCTGTTCGCACGGCTGAACGCGGCCGTCACGCCGGTGGCCGCCTTGGCCCTGCTGATCAGCGGCGCCGCCGGCGAGACCGCGGCCCTTGCGCAGGCGCGGGTGTTGTCCCTCCTCGTGGTGGTCGTGCTCGGCGTCCCCGTCACCGGGTTCACGATCATGCTGGTCAACTTGGTCCGCCGAGGCATCGAGACGGCCGAGACGGTCGACGAGGTGCGGGCGCTGATCGAGGCGTGCGCCGCCGCGTTCTTCCTGCCGCTGACGCTGCGGCGGGGCGCGCCCCGGCAGCCGGCGGCATCGATGACGGGCCAGGTGACCGCGGCACAGGACGTCGGCGCGGACGCGATCGAGGACCGTCCGCGGCGCCAAGCTTTGACCGGTGAGAAGACGGAGACGTCCGCCACGGCCCGTCCGGGCGAGGGGCGGCAGCCGCGGCGGTCCCCGCTCAATCTCGTCCCGCACCACACGTTCTGGAATGCGCTCACCCGCGAGGAACAGGACGCCCTCACCGAGCTGATGAGCCTGGAGACCTTCCCCAAGGGCAGCGTCCTGTTCCGCAAGAACCAGCCCGCCGACCGGGTGCTGGTGATCCGGGAAGGGCTGACCAAGGTGACCCGGGGGGACGGCGACGACGAGGAGATCGCCCTGCGCGGGCCCGGCGACATCATCGGCGAGCGCGCCATCTTCCTCGTCCGCCAGCGGTCGGCCACGGTGACCGCGCTGACCGAGGTGCGCGCGCTGGTCGCCCCCGCCGCGGCGTTCAACGCCTTCCTGCAGCGGCATCCGCGCGTGGTCGCCGTGCTGGAGCACCAGGTCTACGACCGGCTCACCCATGTCCCCGGCGGGCCGACGTGGCGCCGCCCCATCGGCCCGTCCCCACCGGAGCCCTCATGGTCGGGGCAGACCTGCTCGATCGTCTTCGCCGACGTCGTGGGGTTCAGCGATCCCCGGCGCACCGACGAGGACCGGCTGGAGGTGCGCCGCGCGCTCTACGCGATCCTCGCCGAGGCGTTCGACAGGTCGGGCATCCCCTGGGCGGCCTGCCACCGCGAGGACCGCGGCGACGGCGCGCTGATCGTCGTGCCGCCGCACGTGGCGCCGCGGCTCCTCATCGACCCGTTGCCGGACCGGCTGCGCGCGGGCCTGCGCCGCCACAACCGGGCGGCGGGCGCCGCGCTGACGATCCGCCTGCGGGTGGCGTGCGACATCGGGCCCGTGACCAGCGACCCCCACGGGGTGTCGGGCAGCTGCATCATCCGGGCCGCGCGGCTGCTGGACGCGCCCGCCTTCAAGAAGCGGATGGCCGCCTCCCCGACCGCCGACCTCGGGCTGATCGTGTCGTCGTACGTGTATGACAGCGTCATTCGGCACATGCGCGGCCGCTCCGGTCCGGACGGCTACGAGCGCGTCGGCGTCGAGGTGAAGGAGACCCGGCTCAACGCCTGGGCCACGCTCCGGTAGCGGGGCCGGGTCAGATGATCGGCGGGCGGCCCTTGAGGGTCATGCGCCACGCGGTGCGCCAGGAGATGGGACGGCGCGGCCCCGCGGGCTTGCGCCAGCCCTCCGCGAACCCCTTGAACCACGGCTTGAGCGCGCTCGGCTTGCGCTCGCGCAGCACCGTCAGACCGACCCACACGGCCAGGTACGTCAGGGCCAGCGGCCACGGCAGGTTGCGGCGGGCCAGCCAGACGCGGTTGCGGGCGTTGTACCGGTAGAACATGGCGTGCCGGGTCGGCAGCACCGCCGGGTGGTACATCACCGCCGACGCGTCGTAGACGATGCGGTAGCCGGCGTTGAGGACCTGCCAGGCCAGGTCGGTCTCCTCGTGGGCGTAGAAGAAGTCCTCCGGCAGCCCGCCCCCGGCGTCGAACGCGGCGCGGCGGATCGCGCAGGCGCCGCCCAGGAACGTGGTGACCTCCGAGGACCGCTCCGGGTCGCCCGCGCGCAGCCGGGGCACGTGGCGCCGCTCGCCGCGGCCGCCCTCGGGGTCGCGCACCCGGAACGAGATGATGCCGAGGTCGGGCTCGGCGGCGAAGCGGTCCCGCACGTGCGCGCCGAGGCGCGGCGAACGGTACCAGCCGTCGTCGTCCAGGAAGAGGATCACGTCGCCGCTCGCCGCCTCGACGCCGCGGTTGCGCCCCGCCGGGATGCCCACGTTGGTGGGCAGCCGCAGGATCACCACGCGCTTGTCGTCGAAGATCTCGTCGTCCCCGGGCCGCCAGTCCCCCGGCACCCCGTTCCCGACGAGGACGACCTCGACGTCCACGTGCTCCTGCTCGAGGGCGCTGCGCACCGCGCGGGCGAGTTCCGCGGGCCGATTGCCCATGGTGAGCACGACGACGCTCAGCGCGAGGTCCTCGCCCGCGCGCGGCGCCGCCGCACGGTCGTCCTGAGTCACAGCGCCCCCGTCGCTCACCGCAGCCTCCGCGAAGCCAGGATGCTCACCAGATGCAGCACCGTCTGCACGACCGCCACGACCGCCACGGCGACGGTCAGCACCCGCACCGCGGCCGGCGTCTGGGTGCCCAGCAGCACGTCCAGCACGGTGGCGGCCAGGATCAGCAGGGACAGCTCCACCGCGCCGATGATGCGGTGGAAGCGCAGCATGGACGCGGCCTGCCGGGCCAGCGCGATCCCGGTGGAGCGGGGCCGCAGAGCCCGGTCGCCGCCGGGCGGGGCGGCGGGCAGGCCCGACTTGGCCCGCGCCACCACCACGTTGTCGGTCTCCGCCTTGATCAGCGCGGCGCCGACCGCGGCCAGCAGCCCGAGCTCGACGTACCCGCCGGTGCGCCAGCCGCCCTGCGCGGCGTAGCCGAGGCCGATCAGCAGCGCCACCTCCGACAGGTAGTGGCCGATGCGGTCCAGGAACACCCCGGCCACGGACGTCTGCCGCAGGTAGCGGGCGACCTCGCCGTCCACGCAGTCCAGCAGCAGGTACGCCTGGATGAGCAGTGCGCCGCCCAGCGCGGTCCACAGCGGGTCCGCGGGCAGCGACACCACGACCCCGGCGGCGACGCCGCAGATCATCATCAGGTAGGTCAGCTGGTTGGGAGAGAACCCCAACCGCAGGAACAGCCAGGCGAAGTACGGCGACAGCGCCCGCATGTACAGGCGCCCGGCCCAGTGCTCCTCGTTGCGCCGTTCCTTGAGGCCGGGCGGCTGGCCGTGGCGCCGCACGTCCGCGACCGTCGCCCGGCGGCGGGACGGGCGGGGAGCCGCGGCGGCCGCCTCAGCCTCCGTGGGCTTGGACATACTCTTCAACCGCCTTGAGGATCGCGCCCTTGTCGAGGCCGAGATGCTCCAAGATCGTATAGCGGCCGGGGCGGGTGCGCGGGGCGTACGCGACGGCCTCGGCGAACTGCTCGACGGTCAGGCCCACGTCGCCGGGCAGCAGCGGCAGACCGTGCCGCCGCAGGCACGCCATGATCTCTTCGAGCCGCTCGCCGCCCGTCCCGGTGTGCGTGACGCGCAGGTGGTAGCAGAACGCCGCGCCGATCCCGGCCAGCTCGCCGTGGTTGGCGGTGCCGGGGAACAGCTGGTCGATGGCGTGCAGGATCTCGTGGTCGCCGCCGCTGGACGGCCGCGACGACCCGGCGAACGACATCGCCATGCCGGACAGGACGAGCCCCTCGGCCAGCACGGTCAGGAACCGGTCGGACTCGATCGAGCCGGGCTGGTTGAGCAGCGCCTCGGCGGCGGTGCGGGCCAGGGTGAGGGCCAGTCGGTCCACCGGCTCGCCGCACGCCTCGGCCGCGAGCAGCCAGTCGTCCACCGCCGACAGGTTGCTGATCACGTCGCCGATGCCCGCGCGCACCAGCCGCGGCGGCGCGGCCCGCACGTAGTCCAGGTCGACGACCATCGCCAGCGGCATCACCACGCCGAACGAGCCCTTGCCCTTGTCGTGCTCCAGCGAGGCGACCGGCGAGCAGATGCCGTCGTGCGACAGGTTGGTGGCCACCGACACCATCGGGATGCCGGCCAGCGTGGCGGCGTACTTGGTGGCGTCGATGGTGCGGCCGCCGCCGATGCCGACCACCGCCTCGTAGGAGCCGCCGCGCAGCTGGGACCCGAGGGTGACCGCGGCGTCGACGGTGCCGCCGTCCACCCGGAACACCTCGCAGTCCTCCAGGGAGGGCCGCACCTGCTCGGCGATCTGGTCGCCCTGGCCGGGGCCGACGGCGATGGCGACCCGGCCCTCGGTGGCGATGCGGCGGTCGGCCAGCAGGTCGCCGAGGGCCGCCACGGCCCCGCGGCGGACGTCGATGGACAGCGGCGCGGTGAGCATCCGCGTCAGGAGGGGCATGTGCGTTCCTCGCTCGGTCGTCCCGTACGGCGGAGGGGCAGGGGCAGGGATGCCGCGACGCGGCGGGCGTCCGGGATCAGTAGTTCGCGGCGATCCGGCGGGCCTTGGCCAGGTCGTCGTGGTTGTCGACCTCGACCCACTCCACGGCGCCGATCGGCGCGACGGCGATGCGGCCGCCGCGGTTCACCAGCTCCTGGTAGCCGTCCTCGTAGTACAGGTTCGGGTCGCGCCGCCAGGTGGCCTCCAGGGCCTCGGCCAGCGGACCGGCGGCCGCGGGCTCGATCAGGGTGGCGCCGATGTACTCGCCGTACGCCTCGGCGGGGTCCATCTGCTTGGTGATGCGGGCCAGGTTGCGGTCCGCGTCGAGGGTGACCTTCATCTCCTCGTCGGCCAGAGTTTTCACGTCGTCCACCGCGAGCAGGATGTCCGGTCCCCGTCCGGCCAGTAGCGTCTTCTCCACGCTCACCGGGTGCACGGTGTCGCCGTTGACCATGAGGACGCCCTTGGAGAAGTGCTCGCGCGCCAGCCACATGGAGTAGGCGTTGTTCCACTCCTCGGCCTTGTCGTTGTGGACGAGGGTGATCGACACGCCGTACCGCCGCTCGAGGTCGGCCTTGCGCTTCTCGACCGCCTCGGCGCAGTAGCCGACGACGATGACCACCTCGGTCAGCCCGACCGCGCTCAGGTTGCCCAGGGCGATGTCCAGGATGGTGGTGTCACCGTCCACGGGAACCAGGGCCTTGGGCAGCGTGTCGGTGTACGGCCGCAGCCTGCGCCCGGCGCCCGCCGCCAGCACCATGCCGATCATGATTCCTCTTCCTCCAGGTCGACGATCACGCCGCTGCCGCGCCCGGTCCGCAGCCAGGTCGTGACGCTTTCGCCAGCGAACAACACGCCAAGGTAGGCGGCCAGCGCGGCGTACGCGAACGGGAGCGGCCCGACCAGGCCCGCCGCCGCCACGACCAGCGCGCGTCCCTCCCAGCCGAGACCGGCCCGAAACAGCCGGGCGTCCGGCCGCAGCCCTTGGCGGGTGCGGTACACGGTGTCGTGGTGGTGGTAGGCCAGGACCGCGAGCAGCGCGTACACCAGCGGCGCCGGCACACCCTTCGCGAACCCCAGTCCGGCCAGGTAACCATACTCGATCGCACGGATGAGGGGCGGGACAAGCCAGTCGAACCTTCCGTTATGCGGATGTGTCGCCGCCGGTCCGGTCAGAAGCAGCACCGCCACCGGGACGAACAGCGCGGGGCCGCGCTCGTGCCCGAGCCCGGCGGTCGTGAGCACGGCGGCGACCGCGGCGGCCGTCAGGGCGCCGGGCAGCGGCGGCAGCTGCCCGCGCGCCAGCCGCGCCAGGGCCAGGCAGACCGGGCCGTCGCCGCGCAGCAGGTGCGGCGGGACGGGGACGCGGGCGTCCGGCACGTGCACGGCCGGACCGCGGGTCGCCAGGCCCGTCATCGGGCGACCGCCTTCCTCGCGGTGCCCGCCCCGCACGCCTTGGCCCTCGTGGCGGCCTTGCCCGTCCGACCGGCGAACGCGCGCGTCGCGACCTTGCCGAGGACGGCCGCGCCGCCCCAGGCCAGCAGCGCCGCGAACGTCACCCGCGCGTCGAACAGGGCGGCGGTCAACGCGATCAGCGCGAACCGCTCGCCGATCGGCAGCACGGCGGCCTTCCCGACCCAACGCGGCAGACGACGAGAGGCTGCCGTCCGGCGGTCGAGGGAGGCGTCGTCGGGCGCGGTCAGTGAGGTGGTGCGCTGGGCCGGGGGCCGCTCACCGGGCCGGCGGGGCCGCGACGCGTAAGAGAAGTCGAGCGTGTGCCGCACGGTCTGCAACGCCAGCGCGCCGACCGCCGGTCCCCATGCGGCGCCGGAACCGTGTCCGGCGATCGTGGCGCCCACCGCCAGCCCCGCGTACACGCCGAACTCCTTGATCCGGTCGGAGAGCGGGTCCAGCCAGGCGCCGAGGGCGCTGCGGCGGCGGGTGAAGCGCGCCAGCTGCCCGTCGACGCAGTCGAGCACGAACGCCGCGTACAGCAGCACGGCGCCCGCGACCAGCCCGGCGCGGGTGCCCGCCGAGAACCAGACCGCCGCCAGCGCCGCCACGCCCAGCGAGATCCACGTCACCGTGGTCGGCGTCAGGCCGCGGCGCGCCGCCCACCGCACGAGGTGCGGGCTGTACGGGGCGACCGTGAAGGCGGCCACGGGCCCGTCGTCCGGTTTGACGGCGGCGGCGAGCCGGACGCCCTCCTCGTCCGCCCCCTCCACGGCGGCGCACGCGGCGACGGCGGCGTCCGCGGAGTCGGCGCGCGGGCAGGGCAGCCGGGGGTCGCCGCAGTCCAGCACGGGCAGGCCCGACCGCACCAGGCCGACGAGCAGCAGGTGCGCCGCGTCCGGCGCGACCTGCGCGGCGGGGAGGAGGCCGGGGGCGTCCAGCAGTCCGGCCAGTTCCTCGGCGATCCGGGCGAGCGCGTCCGTCCGGTCGGCGGCCACGCGCAGCACCCCGGGCGACGCGGCGTCGGGCGCGGTCACCCGGTGGTACGGCGAGCCGGCCGCCACGATCCGGCCGCCGGACCTGCGCACGGGCACGGTGCCGTACCCGCCGCCCAGCGGCACGGTGACCGCCGTGACGGGCGTGCCGCCGCCGTCCACGAGCAGCCGGCGCAGCAGCTCCCGGCCGATCACCACGTCGCCGGGCAGCACCAGCACCGGCGCGTCGGCGCGCCGGGCGACCCGGGCGATCTCCCGAAGGTCGGCGGCCGGGTCCGGGGACTCCACGAGGAAGTGGCCGTCCTTGTGCAGCGCGGGCGCCATTTCGGGGCGGGTGACGATGACGGGATCCGGTACGTTGAGCCTTGCCAGCTGCTCGCACAGGCGCGTCAGGAGCGTGGGCGGCTCGTCCGCGGCCCCACCGGCCCGGGACGGCCCGCCCCCGCAGGGCAGGACGGCCGTCGGACCCGCATCCGGGCCGCCGCCGTCCCACCCGGTCGCCATGATCACCACCATGGTCATCGGCGCCTCCGGATCGCGTCTCAGCGGGGCAGGGGAAACGAATGGTTGCCCAGCGTAGCGGCACGACCACGGACTGAGAGGTCACATGACAGGGGACACCGCGACACGGGCCGTCGCCGTGGTGCTCGCCGGCGGGGTCGGCGCCCGGCTGGGCGCCGGACGGCCCAAGCAGCTGCTGGAGGTCGGCGGGCGGCCGATCCTGGCCCACGCGATCGCGGCGTTCGACGGGCACCCGGACGTGGCGGAGGTGCTGGTGGTGATGGCGGCCGGGCACGTGCGCGAGGCCGCCGCGCTGGCCGCCCCGTTCCGCAAGGCGACCGGCGTGATCGAGGGCGGCGCCACGCGCACCGCGTCGACCGCCGCCGCGCTGGCCGCCCTGGCCGACCGCCCCGACGACACCCCGGTGCTCTTCCACGACGCGGCCCGCCCGTTCGTGGACCGCGCGGTGATCGACCGGACGCTGGCGGCCCTGGCCGACCACGACGCGGTCGCGGTCGGCGTGCCCTGCTCCGACACGGTCGTGGCGGTGCGCGACGGCCGGGTCGCCGACATGCCGCCGCGGTCGTCGCTGGTGCGCTTCCAGACGCCGCAGGGCTTCCGGCTCGGCACCATCCGCAAGGCCTACGAGCTGGCGCTGGCCGACCCGGACCTGGTCGCCACCGACGACTGCGGCGTGGTGCACCGCTACCTGCCCGACGTGCCGATCCGGGTGGTGGAGGGCAGCGAGCGCAACCTCAAGGTCACCCACCCGCTCGACCTCGTCCTGGCCGAGCACCTCGCCCAGCAGACCGCCCAGCAGACCGCCGAGCAGACCGCCGCCGACCCCTCGGAGAGCGCGTGATCTTCGACAACCCGCCCACCGTCATCGGCCACCGCGGTCTGGGCTCGGGGCGCGTCCCGCTGCCCGGATCGCCCGCTGCGGACGGGGACGGCCCGGTCCCCCGCACGGTCGCCGAGAACACCTTGGAGTCGCTGCTGGCCGCCCTCGACGCGGGCGCGGCCTGGATCGAGATCGACGTGACGCGCACCGCCGACGACGAGCTGGTGCTGCGGCACGACCCCACCGGCCCCGACGGCGCGTTCCTCGTCGACACGGCGGCGGCCCAGTGCGGCCTGCCGCTGCTGACCGAGGTGTTCGACGCGCTGCCGCCGGACGTGCCGGTGGACGTGGACGTCAAGACGATCCTGGAGGACGCGGTCGACCCGCCGTCCCGCCGCACCGGCGCGCTGCTGGTGCCGGTGCTGCGCCGGGAGGCGCGCCGCCGTCCCCTGCTGGTGACCTCGTTCGACCCGTCGCTGCTGCTGTACCTGCGGGAGAACCTGCCGGAGCTGCCGCTGGGTCTGCTGACCTGGCTGCGCTTCCCGCTGTGGCACGCGGTCCCCGCGGCCGCCGGGCTGGGGGTGCAGGCGGTGGGCCTGCACACGGGGTCGTGCGGCTTCGAGCATCCCGACACGCGGCTGCGTCCCCTGGAGCACAACGTGGACGTCGCGCACAAGGCGGGTCTCGAAGTGCTGGCGTGGTGCCCGACGGCCGAGACCGCCCCCGTCTACGCGGAGGCGGGGGTGGACGCGATGGTCGTCAACGACGTCCCCGGGGTCGTCGCCGCGCTGAACGCCCGCAAGGCCTCCTAAGAGGTCTCTTAAGCGGGCGGCGACGGGCGGTCACCGCCACCGCCGCCGTACATGCGCGTCCAGTCGCCCGGTTCGTCGGTGTCGCCGCCGCCCGAGCCAGAGCGGGGCGACGGCTTGTCGTCCTGCTCGGAGGCGGGAGAGGCGGGGGCGTCTGGGCGCGCGCCGCCCTCCTCGGTCCTTTTCTCCTGCCCTTTCTCCTGACCCTCGGGCTGCCCGGACGGGCCTTGTGGCGGCGCGGCGGCACCAGGCTGCTGCTGCCCGTATTGCGGCTGCCCATACGAAGGCTGGGGTTGCCCGTATGGAGGCTGGGGCTGACCGTACTGCGGCTGCCATGCGGGCTGTTGCTGCCCCCACTGGCCGGGCCGACCGCCGTGAGGCGAGGGCTGGCCGCCGTAAGGGGCCGGCTGGGCGCCGTAGGGCACGGGCTGCCCCGGCATCGCGCCTCCGAGTGCGTGCGGCTGCGCCGCAGGTCCGGCCGCCGCGGTCGGGGCGCTCCGCCAGCGCGAGGGGAAGGCCGAGCCGGCCAGCAGCACGACGCCCATGAACAGCGGGAAGCCGAGGCTGGCGAACTGCATGAAAGTGATCTCGAACTCCACGCCCAGGAAGGGCAGGTCCCTGAGGTGGGCGGCGATGCTCGGGGAGCCCAGCCAGATCAGCCCCAACAGCGTGAACACCACGCCGGGGATCAGCGACGCCGTCGGCGGCACCCGGTTGGCCAGGAGCACCGCCACGCCCACGGCGAGCAGCAGGAACAACACCCCGCCCAGCAGTCCGGACCCGCCCGGGAGTCCGCCGCCCCGATAGTAGATCGGGATGAAGTACCGCAAATGCGTCATCAACCGTTCACCGCCGAAGACCAGCAGGACCAGCATCAGCGGTGTGGCGACGATTCCGATCAGGGCGCCGATTGCGTGACGGGCGCCGCCGGTCATGGGCCACCTCCCTCGGCGGTGGGCCGAGCGCCCACGCGAGCGATCACCAACCTAGCCGTGCGGAGGCGGCCCTGACCAGCGGAATCCGGGCGGCTTTCTACGACTTGGCCGGGCTCGGCTGTCCGAGGCCGGGCGGGCTGGTCAGGAAACCGACCCCCCAGCAGATGTGCATGGTGGCGAGCACCAGCGGCAGCCGCACCCAGGCCGACGGCGGCAGGCCGCGCCCTTCGACGATCGAACCGACCAGGATGCCCGCGGCGTACGCGCCCGGCACCAGCCAGCCCGGCCAGAAGCCGAGCGCCCCGGCGATCGCGCCCGCCGTCATCGCCAGCACCGCCATCGGCGGCGCCAGGTAGCGCAGGTTCAGCGTGCCCTGGTGCTCGCGGCCGACCACGCGGCGCCAGCGCCCGGTGTGGTAGTACTGCTTGGCCAGCGCGCGCAGGTTCGGCCGCGGCCGGTAGGTGACGCGCATGCGCGGCGTGAAGTAGATCCGGCCGCCGG
Organism: Actinomadura rubrobrunea NBRC 15275; assembly: GCF_001552235.1. Classification (NCBI taxonomy): domain Bacteria; kingdom Bacillati; phylum Actinomycetota; class Actinomycetes; order Streptosporangiales; family Thermomonosporaceae; genus Actinomadura; species Actinomadura viridilutea. The sequence continues at coordinate 21,758 of NZ_BCQU01000016.1, forward strand.
TCTGCCGGATGCGGTGGTTCATCTCCCAGTCCTGGGCCCGCACGAACGTCTCGTCGTACCCGCCGACCCGCTCCAGCGCGCTGCGCCGGAACGTGCCGAGGTAGACGGTCTCCACGTCGCCGGGCTCCCCGCCGGTGTGGAACCGGGCGTTGCCCACGCCGATCTTGGACGTCATGGCCCGGGCCACCGCCTTCTCGAACGGGGTGACGCCCTCGGCCGCCATGATCCCGCCCACGTTGTCGGCGCCGGTCTCCTCCATGGTCTCCACCGCCACCCGCACGTAGTCGGGCGGCAGCAGCGAATGCCCGTCCACGCGGACGATGATGGAGTACTGCGACGCCTTGATGGCGATGTTGAGGCCCTGCGGGGTGCGGCCCGTGGGGTTGGGCACCACCACGACGCGCGGGTCCTCGGCGGCGAGCCGCTGCGCGATCTCCTCCGTGCGGTCCCGGGACGGTCCGACGGCCAGCACCAGCTCCAGCTCGCCGGGGTAGTCCTGGGACAGGATGCGCTGGACGGCTTCGGCCAGATGCCGCTCTTCGTTGAGCACCGGCATGATCACCGATACCGCGGGCCAGGTGCGGTCGGACGCCGCGGACGACGCCGCCGCTCCGGGGCGCGGGTCCGCGCCGGGATGGCCGGAGCCGCCGGAACCGCCGTCGGCGCCATGGCCGGCGTCCGGCTCGATCGCGTGCACGGTGTGCTGCTCGTCGGTGCTGTGCGCGTGGGGAGACGATTTCATGCTGGGCTCGTGGGCCGAGCCCCGGCCGTCGGCCGGGGAGAGCCCCCCTTCCTCTCTTGCTCGCTCGTTCATAACGCAGCTCACGACACCCTTGGGCGAGTGCGGCCGCCGGGGAGGAGGTCAAGACGGCGCCACGTTACTCCAAGGACACGAACCTCAGGTAGCGAACGGACACGTGTTCGCCACTTTAAAGTGGGGAGTGTTCGCGGCACCTGCGGCACGACGAGCGACCAGGCGCCGGTGAGGCTTCAGGAGGCGGCGGCAGGATGGCAGAGCCGAGATGAGGGACGGGCACGACAGCGATCCGCTCGAACGGTATTTCCGGCCGCGGCCCTCGGACGACCCGTCCGGCGGCGCGGCGGACCCCGACGACGAGGAGATCGAAGGCGTCACCGTCGAGGGCCTGCCCGCTCCCCGCGTGACGGTGGAGACGCCGCGCGGTCCCCGCCGCCCCGGCCCGGCGCTGAGCCCGCGCGCGGCCGTCAGCGCCCGGCGGCAGCGCCGCTTCCTGATGGTGACCGGGACGATGTCCGCGTTCGTGCTGCTCACCTCGGGCGGCGCGTGGGCGTTCCAGAACTACGTCAGCGACGCCATCGACCGGGTGCGGGTCGGCGGGCTCGACAAGGGCGGCCCCAAGGGCGCCTTGACCGTGCTGGTGGCGGGCGTCGACCGGCGCGAGGGCCTCACCCGGGCGCAGCAGAAGGCGGCGCGGCTGGGCCGCGAGCCCGGCGAGCGCTCCGACACGATGATGCTGGTGCACATGTCGCGCGACCACGACCGCATCACCGTGGTGAACCTGCCGCGCGACTCGTACGTGACGATCCCCGCGCACCGCTCCAACGGCTCGGAGGGCGCCAAGGGCGCCTTCGTCCCGTCCCGGCCCGGCAAGCTGACCTGGGCGTACCAGTTCGGCGGGCCGGACCTGACCGTCGAGACGGTCAAGCGGTCCACCGGCGTGTCCATCGACCACTACGTCGAGGTGAACTTCTACGGGTTCGTCCGCATGGTGGACGCGCTCGGCGGCGTGGACGTGTGCACCGAGAAGCCCATCAACGACCCCAAGAGCGGTCTGGTGCTGCCGGCCGGCAAGTCGCACCTGGACGGGCTGAAGGCGCTCAGCTACGCCCGCGCCCGCTACACCCTGACCGACGGCAGCGACCTCGGCCGCATCGACCGGCAGCAGCGGTTCATGGCGTCGATGGTGAAGCAGGCGCTCAGCAGCCGCACGTTGAGCGACCCGGTCAAGTCGACGCGCTTTCTGAACGCGGCGCTCAAGTCGCTGCGGGTGGACGAGGACCTGGCCGAGAACCTGCCCAAGCTCGCCGACCAGATGAAGGACCTGTCCACCGACAACGTCACCTTCGCCAAGGTGCCGCTGGCCGACCCGGACCACAACGCGATCCTGTGGAACTCGCCGCAGCCGCAGTCGACCGTGCTGTGGGACCAGCGCCGCACCCGCGAGCTGTTCCAGCGCATCAACCGCGACCAGCCGCTGTCCACCCCGTCGGCCGCGCCGTCGACCGCGACGCCCAGCGTCACGCCGAGCGACGGGCCGACCGTCCCGCCCGGCGACATCCCGCTGCGCGTGCACAACGCGATCGGCACGCCCGGGCTGGCCACCAAGGCGGGCGGCGAGCTGCGGCGCGTCGGGTTCCCGGTGACGGTCGTCCCGGGCGTGGCGCGGCGCGGGCTGCAGACCACGCAGATCCAGTACGGCCCGGACGCCGCGGACGCGGCCAAGACCGTGGCCGCCGCCATCCCCGGCGCCAAGCTGCGCAAGGTGCCCGGGCTGGGCTCGCGCGTCCAGATCATGGTGGGCGCCGACTGGGACGGCGTCGAACGCGTGAAGATCTCCTCTCCGTCGCCGAGCGCGTCTCCCGACAAGCCCGAGATCGAGGTCGACACGGCGACGCAGAAGCTCTGCAAGTGACCCCGTCCGGCCCGGTTCAGTGGACGCGGTCGCCCTCGTCGCGGTAGCGGGCCTGGAGGCGGCGGCACACCTCGACGAACGCCACCGCGTTCGGCACGCGCGCCGCCAGCGCGGTCAGCTGCACGACGCCGTCGGCGGCGCGCGCGTACACCACGCCGTCGTCGATGCCCGCCTCGTCGAGGGCCTGCCAGGCCAGCGTGTCGCCGTCCTTTTCGATCCCGTCCGGGCCGAGCACGAACGGTCCGAGCCGCACGCGCTCCCGTGACTCCACGGCGGCCATGAGGCGGGGCACGGCGCGCGCGGTCACCTCCGCCGACACGATCTCGCCGAGCACGCCCGCGTCCGGTGTGCCGTCGCCGAGGACGAGGTCGCGTTCCCCGGCCACCGTGACCGTCACCCGCCACCGGGTGCGCGCCCCCGGCGCCGCCCGCACCCCGGACACGGTCACGGCGGTCACCTCGTCCCAGCGGTGGATCCCCAGGGCCTTCCCGTCGTCCACCGCGAGCCCGTGGACGAACAGGTAGACGGCTCCGGGGACGCCGGTGCGGCCCAGGAGCCCGGCGTGCGCGCGGAAGGTCGAGACGGCGCCGCCCAGGCAGACGACGGCCGACGACGCGGCCAGCGCCCCCGGCCACGGCCGCCCGCTCGCGAACCCCGCGACGGCCAGCGCGGCGAACGCGACGACGCCCAGCGCCAGGAGGGCCGGCCGCACCAGCGCGCGACGCCGGGCGCCGCGGGTGTCGAACGCGCGGATCGGTTCGCCGAGCCGCCGCTGGGCCGCCTGCTCCATGACGGACGAGGGGAAGGGCACAAATCCCGCCTACCCCGCCATGTCGGAAACGATTCGCCGTACGGAGCCGTCCCACGCGGCCAGTGGTGGCCGCGAACCTGCGGCGCGCGCGGCGACTCTTTTAAACGGATGCCCCCATATCGCTGAGGTACGTGTCGCCCATAACGGCCCTCCCCGCGTGTGACACACCCAGTTCGCGCTGATGGTCGCGAAGATAGAAGGCGACCGGCTCCTGCCGGACCGGTCTGTACGTGTACCCCGGAACGCCCGAGACGCCCCCGAGACGAGCCCACATGCCCACTGATCACCCCGGCCCGCCGGACGCCCCCCGCGGCGCGGCGCCGCGAAGGCTGCTCGCCGCGACCGCCGGCCTGGCCGTCGCCGCGCTCGCCGCGTGCGCCTTCGTCCTCACCTACGACGTGCTGCGCGACCTCGCCGTCGCCGGGCGCGTGCCGCGCCGCTGGGCGTGGGCGTACCCGGTCATGACCGACGTGCTGGTGGTCGTGGTCATCCTGTCCCTGGTCGTCGCGCGGCACGCGCGCTGGTGGTCGCGGCTGGTCCGGTGGGCGCTGCTGGCGGCCCTGCTGGCGGGCATGGCCGCGGTCGGCGTGCAGCGCGCCGTGTGGGGCCTGGCGTCGCTGCCGGACGACCAGCTGCGCGCGGGCGTCGCCGTCGCACCCCACGTCATGCTGATCGTGGGCGTGTGGCTGTGGCTCACCATGGTCCGCCGCCTCCGCACCGCCGAGCACCGTCCCAAGGTCGCCGGCACAGGCGCTCCCGCCCCCGAACCCGAACCCGCTCCCGAACCCGCTCCCGCAGTCGTTCCGGCTCCCGCCCTGCCCGAGCCCGCAGCGCCCGCCGACGACGAGCCTCCTGCGACCGAGCCGCTCGAGTCTGTGCCCGCAGAACCCGCGCTCGTGCCTCGGGACGAACCCGCGACGGCGCCCGTTGAGGACGAGCCCGTCCGCGGCCGCGACGAGTCGGGGACGAAGACGACGCGTCCGGACATCCCGCTGCCCGTGGACGAGGACACCGAGCTCGTTCCCGTCGACCGCGCCGAAGACCCCGACGCCGGAGACGAGCCCCTCATCCCCGCGCACACGCCCGCGCCCGCCGGGGACGCCGGGCCGGACGACGACGCGGACCGCGCCGACGACATGCCCATCTGGGACTGGAACCCGCCGTCCGGCTCGCTCCGCAGCTCCCCCACCCCGCCCGGCGACAGCGAACGGAACGACTGAGGCGATCGAGCATCACACCGCCCCGCTCAGCCGGGCCCGATTGGTGCTCGAGCACCCGGACATGTTCGGCGCCGTGGGGCGTCATTCGCTTCCTTGTGGTGCGCCTCGTCGCTCCACGCCCGCCGCCGACGGCCCGGGGGGCGCCCCACCGCCATCGGCTTGAGCCGGGTCGGGCGCGAGCAGTACCAGGATGCAGGGCACCTTGCCGTGCCAGGGGTGACCGTGCCGACGTCTCCCCGCCGCGGCACGCCCCACGGCACATGGAGCCCGCCCTCTCGGGGCACAGGGCGGCTCATGCCTGCGGCGTGAACGGGTCAGCCGACGGCAATCCTGGACGTGCGGACCTCATCGGCGCCGGGCCGATCCTGTCGGCGGTCACCTGCGAGGCGCGCTCGTCGTCTACGACGCCTGCCGGCGACGGCCCGGGGGCGGCTGGCCGTCTTCGGCGTTATTGATTGGCTGCGAGCGTGACGGGACGCGCAGGCGACTTGCTCACGCGGGCGCGTTGCTGCACACGACGGCTGCCGTCGGCGCTCGGCGCCGACGGCGGCGTCCGCGTCGGCCTCGGCGTCGGGGCGGGCCCGGGCCGACGTCAGGGCTGAGGGAGGACGAGGGCGGTGGCGATGGCGGCCAGGCCTTCGCCGCGGCCGGTGAGCCCGAGGCCGTCGGTGGTGGTGGCCGACAGGCTGACCGGGGCGCCGCCGAGCGCCTCGGAGAGGGTCTTCTCGGCCTCGGCGCGGCGGCGGCCGACCTTGGGGCGGTTGCCGATCACCTGGACGGCGACGTTGCCGATCGCGTAGCCGGCCTCGTCGACGCGGCGCGCCACCTCGCGCAGCAGGTCCACGCCGGACGCGCCGGACCAGCGGGGGTCGTCGGTGCCGAACACGGCGCCGAGGTCCCCCAGGGCGCAGGCCGACAGCAGCGCGTCGCACGCGGCGTGCGCGGCCACGTCGCCGTCGGAGTGACCGGCGAGGCCCGGCCCCTCGCCGGGCCATTCCAGCCCGGCGAGCCGCATCGGCCGATCCGTTGAAGCGAACGGGTGGACGTCGGTTCCGACGCCCACCCGTGGAATCTTCGCGGTCAGCTGGCCAGCACCTCGTCCAGCAGGGCTTCAGCCTTGTCCTCGTTGGTCTTTTCGGCCAGCGCCAGTTCGCTGACCAGGATCTGCCGAGCCTTGGCCAGCATGCGCTTCTCACCGGCCGACAGACCGCGCTCCTTGTCGCGGCGCCAGAGATCGCGGACGACCTCCGCGACCTTGTTGACGTCGCCGGAGGCGAGCTTCTCGAGGTTCGCCTTGTAACGCCGCGACCAGTTGGTCGGCTCTTCGGTGTAAGGTGCCCGCAGGACTTCGAACACCTTCTCCAGGCCTTCCTGGCCCACGACGTCGCGAACGCCGACCTCCTCGACGTTCTCCACTGGAACCTGCACTGTCAGGTCGCCCTTGTCGACCTTCAAGACCAGATAGGTCTTTTCCTCACCCTTGATGGTGCGAGTCTCGATGGCCTCGATCCGAGCAGCCCCATGGTGGGGGTAGACGACGGTGTCGCCGACCTGGAAAGTCATGTGACAAGTACCCCTTCCGCTAGAACAAGGGTAGCACGGACCCGTCGGTGGCCGCACCGACCTTAAGGACAAATGCGCAGGTCAAGCCCTTAATTGGGGTCTTGACAAAGACCGTGAAAGGTGCATGACGGGGTCCATACCCCGAGCGAAACACAGAAGCGGCCTCCCCGCGACCGAGTCCGCGCACCCGACCAGCGCTTCGGAGAGCGCCGGGCGCGGACGGCGCCGGGCGCCCTCTGACGTCTCGACCCGGGCGGCTCATACTGGGAGGTGAGCATGCCGGGCTGCGCGGGTACGAAGCGCCCGACACGGAAGAAATGGGGCACCAGGGCGGGCGCTCCGCACGGGCGTGCGTCCGGGACGCGGCGACCGAGGATGTGAGGTGCGGCGTGAGGCCAGACGGCGACCCCGAGCCCGACGACTACGGACTGCCCCCCGTCGACGTCGTGGTGCCCGACGACGCCCGCGAACTCGACCGCGACGTCATCGCCTACCGGCGCGAGGAGCGCCAGCGGCGGCGCCGCGAGCGGATGCGGCGGCTGGCCCGGCCCTTCACCCGCTACGGCCCGGCGATCCCGATCATCGCGCTGGCGCTGCTGATCGCCCTGGTGAGCGGGGTGCTCATGACGGCGTTCGGTCCTCGTCCGGCGCCGCGCCCCAGCATCCCCATGCTGGCGCCGCACCCGACGGCGTCCCCGGGCCGGATCGGCGGGTTCCTTCCGGACGCCCGGGTGTCCCTGATCGGCCGTGAGCGCGTCTCCGTCCCGCTGCGGGACCTGCGCCCCGGGGTGATCGCCGTGGTGCCGCCGAACTGCGGCTGCGAGCGGCTGGTGGCCGAGCTGGCGGCCCGCACCCAGGAGTTCGAGCTGCGCTTCTGGCTCGTCACCGACCGCCGCGGCGACAAGACCGATCCCGAGGAGGCGATCCGGCGGCTGCGCGCGCTGGCCGGGGCCGCCCACCACGGCACGGCGCTGCTGGTGGACGATCCGGACAACGTCCTGGCGGACACCTACGCGCCGCCCGTGCCGTCCACGAGTCCGGGCGCGAGCCCCACGGCGAGCCCCCACGGGACGCAGGCCGCGCCGCGCGCCGTGCCCACCGCCATCCTCGTCGCGCCGGACGGCGTGGTCACCGACGTGCTGCACGAGCCGCGGCCCGGTCCGGAGCTGACCGAGAAGATCAAGTCCCTGGCCTAGCCGGCGCCGCGGCGGACGCGCGGCGACCTGGCGTTCACGTGGCCGATCCGCGCGGAATGCACCCCCAGAACGCAGTCACCTGCGAGACCTCGCTACGCTTCCCCTGGCACTGCCGCGCCGCCCGTACCCCCGGGGGTGCGGGGCCGTCCCCTGCGCGCAACACCGCCACGTCTTCCAGACGCCCTTTCGCGAGGAGTAACGACGCCGTGATCCGAGACAGCCGTCGAATGGTCGCACTCGCCATCGCGGGTGCCGTCGCCATCGCGCCGGTGCTTTCCGGCTGCGGCGCAGGCAGGGAGCCCCAGACCGCCGCGCCCACCCAGCTGACCGAAGGCGTCAACGCCTCGGTGCCCAAGGGGGCGGCGTCCCCGCAGGTCGACATCCGCAACATGTTCCTGCTGGGCCCCCGGCCCAACATGCAGTTCGACCCGGGCAGCTCGGTGCCGCTGTACGCCACGATCATCAACCAGGTCCGGGGCCGGGAGGACAGCCTGATCGAGGTCTCCTCCCCGGCGTTCGCGCAGGCGCGCATCGCGGGCGACGCCGTCGTGCTGCCCGCCGCGCAGGAGGACGGCACGACCACGGCCGTGACGCTGAGCGGCGCGCAGGAGGGCTCCCCCGCCCGCCCGACCGGCACCGCCGAGCCGGGGTCGTCCGGCGAGCGCAAGGAGGGCGGCGAGGCGAGTCCGAGCGCGAGCCCGACGACGACGAAGGAGGGCGACGCCGCGTCGCCGACGGCCACGCCCCGCGCCACCGTGACCCCGCAGGGCGAGAAGTCGCCCTCGCCGACGCCGTCCGCCGGTCAGCAGACGGGCGCCGCGCAGACCACCGCGCCCGGCGCGGCCGACGCGACGCCCGCGCCGGGCGGTCGCGGCCCCCTCGTGGTGCTGACCGGTCTGAACCGGCGGCTGATCGGCGGCGAGGTGCTGCAGGTGACGCTGCGGTTCAAGCACGCGGGCAGCATCCGCCTCAACGTGCCGGTCGTGGCGCAGCAGGGCGAGTTCAGCACCTACGCCCCGGTGTCGGGCGGCTCCCCGGCTCCCGGCGCCACCGCCACCCCGACCGCGGGCGAGGGCGCCGGCGCCACTCCGACCGCGGGCGAGCACGCCGACGCCGCCCCGAGCGGCGAGGCGACGCCCGCCGGCGCCGAGCGGGAGACCTCCACGAAGGCTCCGGAGAGCCCGGCGGCGGACGGCGGCCACTGATCGCCGCCCGGCCCTGAGAAGACGTCTCCGGGGCGCACGGAACGCGCGACGGCCCGTACGGTGATCACCGTACGGGCCGTTCCCGTCGTGTCGGCGGACGCCCGAGCGATCGCGGGGATCAGGGCTCGAACTTGTAGCCGAGACCGCGGACGGTGACGATGTGGCGGGGCTGCGACGGCGTCTCCTCGATCTTGGCGCGCAGCCGCTTGATGTGGACGTCCAAGGTCTTGGTGTCGCCCACGTAGTCGGCGCCCCACACGCGGTCGATGAGCTGCATGCGGGTCAGCACCCGGCCCGCGTTGCGCAGCAGCACCTCCAGCAGCTCGAACTCCTTGAGCGGCAGCTGGACCGGCGCCCCGTTGACGGTGACGACGTGGCGTTCCACGTCCATGCGCACCGGCCCGGCCTCCAGCACCGCGGGAGCCGTGTCCTCGACGTCGCCCTGGCGGCGCAGCACCGCCCGCATGCGGGCGATCAGCTCCCGGGTGGAGAACGGCTTGGTCACGTAGTCGTCGGCGCCCAGCTCCAGCCCCACGACCTTGTCGACCTCGCTGTCCTTGGCGGTCAGCATGATCACGGGGACGTTGGACTTGGCGCGCAGCTCGCGGCAGACCTCGGTGCCGGGCAGTCCGGGCAGCATCAGGTCGAGCAGCACCAGGTCGGCGCCGTTGCGTTCGAAGAGGTCCAGCGCGTCGGGGCCGGTGGCCGCCACGGCGACCTCGAAGCCCTCCTTGCGCAGGTTGTAGGAGAGTGCGTCGCTGAACGACTCCTCGTCTTCCACGACGAGCACGCGGGTCACGGTGTTGCCTCCCGGGCGTTGTCTTGGGCGGGTCCGTGGGCGGGCGGGCGGTCCGGTACGGCGGAGAGGGCGGTCGCCGTCACGTCCATGCCGGGCCCTCCGGGTTCGGTGGGGTCGGGTACACGATGGAGCCGTCGTCGGCGGGCGTCGGCCGGCGCGCGCTCACGCGGGGGCCGCCCCGGAGCGGGCCGCCGTGGACGCCGCCGCCCGCGCCGGCGCCGCCCTGCGCGGCGGGCGCCCCGTCCAGCAGCGGCAGCCGGATGGTGAAGGTCGACCCGGAGCCCTCCTTGCTCCAGACGGTCACCTCGCCGCCGTGCTTGGTGGTGACGTGCTTGACGATGGCCAGCCCGAGGCCGGTGCCGCCGGTCTGGCGGGAGCGGGCCGGGTCGACCCGGTAGAACCGCTCGAAGATCCGTTCCAGGTCGCTCTCGGGGATGCCGATGCCCTGGTCGGTGACGGTGATCTCCACGTGCCGCCGGTCGTCGCAGCGGCGGGTGGCCACCGCGACGCGGGTGTTGTCGGGGCTGTAGACGATGGCGTTGTCGATGAGGTTGCGCAGCGCGGTGACCAGCAGCTCCTCGTCGCCGCGCACGGTGAGGCCGCGCTCTCCGCCGCCGGTCAGCTCGATGTTCCTGGCGCCGGCCTTGATCTGGCTGCGGTCCATCGCCTCGGCGATCACCTTGTCCAGGGAGACCGGGCGCAGTTCGGGCAGCGGCTCGTCGCCCTGGATGCGCGACAGCGTCATCAGGTCGTGGACGAGGTTGGTCAGCCGCACCGACTCCTGCTGCATGCGCCCGGCGAAGCGGCGCACGGCCTCGGGGTCGTCGGCGGCGCTCTCCACCGTCTCGGCCAGCAGCGACAGCGCGCCGACCGGCGTCTTGAGCTCGTGGCTGACGTTGGCGACGAAGTCGCGCCGGATCGCCTCGACGCGGCGCATCTCGGTCAGGTCCTCGGCGAGCACCAGCACCAGGCCCTGCGAGCCGAGCGGGGCCACCCGCACGGCGAACCAGCGGCCGTCGCCGCGGCCGCGTCCCCGGGACGGGCCGATCTGGATCTCGGTCTCGCGGATCTCGCCGTCGCGGCGCACCAGGCGGGCCATCGCCAGGACCTCGTCGACCATGAGGCGGTCTCCGCTGACCAGGCCGAACGCCCGAGCGGCCGAGCTGGCCCGCACCACGCGGTCCTCGGCGTCCACGACCACGGCCGAGGAGCGCAGGACGCTGAGGACCGAGGCCGCGCCCGGCGGCAGCGCGCTCTGCGGGGCCGCCGGCGGGGGAACGTGCTGGGCCCGTTCGCTCACGCGCACCGCCAATCCCGTCGCGAGCCCGATCGCCAGGCCCGCGAGCGCGGCCAGACCAGCGACAATCTCCACCTCCACACTCCGGATCGTAAGTGTCATTGACGCCTGTCAGACAGTGCGGGGGTACCCGACGCGGCGGCGTTCTCCCAATGTTCACCTGGGCATTCGGGAACGTTCATGCCCGTGGGCCAGGCTGCTTGCGTGGGCGGATCCGTTCTCGGCCGCCCGCTTTCCCGTCCCCGCCGTGATCACGCCTGAAACGCGAGGAACTGCCCAGTGCGCGACCTCTACCACGAGGAGCTCGACGGCCTTTCGGACAAGCTGGTGGAGATGACCCGGCTGGTCCGTTCCGCGATGGCCCGCGCGGTGACCGCCCTGCTGGACGCCGATCTGCGGCTGGCGGAGGAGGTCATCGGCGCCGACGAGCAGGTCAACAAGATCGACGCGGAGATCGAGGAGACGGTGTTCGACCTGATGGCCCGGCAGCAGCCGGTGGCCGGGGACCTGCGCACGCTGATCACCGCGCTGCGGATGAGCGGGGACCTGGAGCGGATGGGCGACCTGGCGGTGCACATCGCCAAGACGGCGCGGCGCCGCCACCCCGAGTCCGCGGTGCCGCCGGAGCTGCAGGCCACCGTGCTGGAGATGGGCCAGATCGCCGAACGCATGATCGCCAAGACCGGCAGCGTGATCGCGGCGCGGGACGTGCGGATGGGCCTGGAGCTGGACGAGGACGACAACGCCATGGACCGGCTCCACCGCAGGCTGTTCGACGTGCTGCTGTCGCCCAAGTGGACGCACGGCGTCGAGCCCGCCGTGGACATCACCCTGGCGGGCCGGTACTTCGAGCGCTTCGCCGACCACGCCGTGCACGTGGCCGAGAACGTCGTCTACATGGTGACCGGTCAGCGGGCCGAAGAGATCGTCGACGTCTGACGGACGTCACCCGGGGGTGTGCGGCCCTCTTCCCGCCCGGGCGGGGAGAGGGCCTTCTCCTGTCGGGCCCGCCGCCGGGCGGGCGGTCACTTGCCCTGGTTCTTGACGGCCTCGATGGCGGCCTTGGCCGCCTCCGGGTCGAGGTACTCGCCGCCGCGCTTGAGCGGGGCGAAGTCGTCGTCGAGCTCGTACACCAGCGGGATGCCGGTCGGGATGTTGAGCCCGACGATGTCCTCGTCGGAGATGTTGTCCAGGTGCTTGACCAGGGCGCGCAGCGAGTTGCCGTGCGCGGCGACCAGGACGGTGCGGCCCGCGGCCAGGTCCGGGACGATCGCGTCGTACCAGTACGGCAGCAGCCGGTCCACCACGTCGGCCAGGCACTCGGTGCGCGGGATCAGCTCGGACGGCAGGTGCGCGTAGCGCAGGTCGTTCACCTGCGACAGCGGGTCGTCGTCCTTGATCGGCGGCGGCGGGGTGTCGTAGGAGCGTCGCCAGATCATGAACTGCTTCTCGCCGTACTTCTCGCGCGTCTGCGCCTTGTTCTTGCCCTGCAGGGCGCCGTAGTGCCGCTCGTTGAGCCGCCAGGACCGGCGCACCGGGATCCACAGCAGGTCGGCCACGTCCAGCGCGATGTTGGCGGTGCGGATCGCCCGCTTGAGCAGCGAGGTGTGCACGACGTCAGGGGTGATGTCGGCGTCGAGCAGCAGGTCGCCGCCCTTGGTGGCCTCGCTCTCGCCCTTGGCGGACAGGTCGACGTCCACCCAGCCGGTGAACAGCCCCTCCGCGTTCCAGACGCTTTCGCCGTGCCGCAGCAGTACCAGGGTCGCCATGGCACCGAAGCTTATCCACCCCGTGTGAACGGGGCGTCAGCTCGGGTCGCGGTTCGCCGGGTCGGCGAAGGAGGCGAAGGCGCGCAGGTTGGCCAGGCTCTCGCCGCGCTTGACCCGCCAGTCCCACTCGCGCTGGATGGAGGTCTTGAAGCCGAGCTCCAGCGCCTTGTCGAAGTTGTCGTCGGAGTAGGTCAGCACGCAGCCGAGCAGCCGGTCGATCTCCTCGGGGGTGACCGAGCCCAGCGGGACGCGGCCCACCAGGTAGACGTCGCCGATCTGGTCCAGGGCGAAGCTCACCCCGTACATGCGGCCGTTGCGCTCCAGCAGGAAGCGGTAGAACTCGGCGTGGTTCTCGTCGGGGCGGCGGCAGAAGAACGCCTCGACGTGCAGGCTGTGGTCGCCCACGATGAGCCACGTCATGGTGGCGAGCTTGTGCCGGCCGGGCAGCTTGACGAAGAACGCGCCCTCGCGCGGCACCTCGTACTCGAGCTCCGCCGCCCGCAGCGTCTCCTCGATCACCGAAACCGGATCGGAACCGCCGGTCATGCTCTGCCTCCCACTCGCCTGCGCGGCCCCGTCCCGGCGCCGCCTCGCTCCTCGCTCCCGCGTCGCCGCGGCTCCCTCACACCGTCACCCCGGCGGGGACCCGGGACGTGGAGAACGTGGACAGTGCACCGGTATACACCTCCAGCAGGCGGTCCACGGTGGCGTCCCAGCCGAAGCGCTGGGCGTGCCGGACGGCGCCGCGGGCCAGGCGGGCGTGCAGGCGGGGCTCGTCGTACAGGCGGCGCAGGACGGCGGCGTAGTCGGCGGGGTCGTGCCCGGAGACGAGGACGCCGGACTCCCCGTCCCGCACGGCCGTGCACAGCCCGCCGACGGCGGCGGCGACCACGGGCGTGCCGCACGCCTGCGACTCGACCGCCACCAGGCCGAACGACTCGTTGTGCGAGGGGACGACGGTGACGTCCGCGGCCCGGTACCAGTCGGCCAGCTCCGGTTGCGGGCGGGGCGGCTCGAAGCGCACCACGTCGGTGAGCCCCAGCTCGGCGGCCAGGGCGTGCAGGCCTTCGGGGCGGCACCGGGCGCTGCCGCTGGGCCCGCCGACCACCGCGACGACCAGCCGGCCGCGCAGCCGCGGATCGTCCTCGAGCATCCGCGCGGCGGCGCGCAGCAGCACGTCCGGCGCCTTGAGCGGCTGGATCCGGCCGACGAACAGCAGCACGTACGCGTCGCGCGGCAGTCCGAGGCGGCGCCGGGCCGCCGCGCTGCGATGCGGCGGCAGGCCGCGGGTCAGCGCGGCGCCGGGCCGGAACACCGACAGGTCCACGCCGGGCGTCACGACCTCGACGCGGGACGGCGACGCGCCGTACAGGCCGGTGAGCTCCCTGGCCTCCTTGGCGGTGTTGGCGACGAGCCGGTCGGCGGTCTGCACGACCTGCTCCTCGCCGAGGACGCGTTCGCGCGGCTCGGGCGTGTCGCCGTCGGCCAGCGCGGCGTTCTTGACCTTGGCCATGGTGTGCATCGAGTGCACCAGCGGCACGCCCCACCGGCGTTTGGCGGCCCAGCCGGCCTGCCCGGACAGCCAGTAGTGGGTGTGCAGGAGGTCGTAGTGGCCGGGATCGTGGTCGGCCTCGGCGCGCAGCACCTCGCTGGTGAAGCCGCACAGGTAGCGGGGCAGCTCGGTCTTCTCCAGCTCTTCGAACGGCCCGGCGACGACGTTGCGCACGAGCACGCCGGGGGCCAGTTCGACGACGGGCGGGAGGGCGCGGGAGGTGGCGCGGGTGAAGACGTCGACCTCGACGCCGCGGGCCGCGAGCCGTTTGGCGACCTCCACGACGTAGACGTTCATGCCGCCCGCGTCTCCGGTCCCGGGCTGGTCGAGCGGGGACGTGTGAACACAGATCGTCGCAACCCGGTTGATTCGACGCGGCACCGGACACCACCTCCGGTAGTGCAACCTAATCACCGCTTCCGGTGTTCCCGCCGCCCGCCCCGCGGCGGCGCCCCCGTGCGTGATCGGTCTCACTCCACGATGACGCGCCGGGGACGCGCCTGGAAAGCTGGGGGCATGCGCAAGACGGCGGTAGTGACCGGAGCAAGCAGCGGTATCGGGGCGGCCACGGCCAGGCGGCTGGCCGCCGAAGGGTTCCACGTGGTGCTCGCGGCCCGGCGGCGCGACCGGCTGGACGCCCTGGCCAAGGAGATCGCCGAGAACGTGCCGGGCGCCGGGCGGGCGGCCGCGGTCACCCTGGACGTGACCTCGCAGGAGTCGGTGGACGCCCTGGCCGCGGCGGTCGACGAGTGCCACGTGCTGGTCAACAACGCCGGAGGCGCGATCGGGCTGGAGCCGGTGGCCGAGGCCGACCCCGCCGACTGGGCCCGCATGTACGACGTCAACGTGCTGGGGCTGCTGCGGGTCACCAAGGCGCTGCTGCCCAAGCTGATCGCCAGCGGCGACGGGCACGTGGTGAACATCACCTCGCTGGCCGCGCACCAGCCGTACGAGGGCGGCGCCGGCTACAACGCCGCCAAGTCCGCCGCGTACGCCGTCAACGAGGTCATGCGGCTGGAGCTGGTGGCCGAGCCGGTGCGGGTGACGGAGATCGCGCCGGGCCTGGTGAAGACGGAGGAGTTCTCCCTGGTGCGCTTCCGCGGCGACGCGGAGCGGGCGAAGCAGCCGTACGAGGGCGTGCCGGAGCCCTTGGTCGCCGAGGACGTGGCCGACTGTGTGGCCTGGGTGGTGACCCGCCCGTCGCACGTCAACATCGACCGCATCGACGTCCAGCCCCGCGTCCAGGCCACCGCCCACAAGGTGCACCGCGTCTGACGCCTCGGCGCACGCCCCGCCCCCCGGTCGTCCGCGCACGCGGGTGGACGCACGCCGGCGCCGCGCGCAAGGCCGACGTCGGCGCGCGGATCGCCGCGCGGCGTCAGGCGGCGGGGGCGACGGTGTGCCAGGGGAGGGTGACCTCGCCGAGGCGCCAGCGCGCCCGGCCGCCGTAGGGCGGGCTGGTGAGGACGGGGTGGGTGCGGGCGAGGAGGCGGACGGCCTCGATCCACCGGACGCGGGGGCCGAACACCGAGTACGGCGCGGCCGTCGCCCAGCAGCGGTCGAAGTCGGTGAGCAGCGCGTGCACGCGCTCCCCGGGCACGTTGCGGTGGATCAGGGTCTTGGGGAGGCGTTCGGCGAGGTCGGAGGGGCGTTCCAGCGACGGCACGTGGGCGGCGAAGGTGATCGTGCGGGGGCGGCCCTCGCGCAGGGCCACCCAGACGGCGCGGCGGCCGATCTCGTCGCAGGTGCCCTCGACCAGCACGCCGCCGGGGGCCAGGCGCGCGCCCAGCTCGTCCCACGCCCGCCAGGCCGCGGCCTCGTCGTACTGCCGCAGCACGTTGAAGGCGCGGACGAGCACGGGCGGCCGGTCGACGGGCAGTTCGAAGCCGCCGTGCAGGAAGGACAGGCCGTCGTAGCGGCCGGGCGCGGCCTCGAGGAAGGCCAGCCCGGCGGCGACGCGGGCCGGTTCGATCTCGATGCCGGTGACGTCCACATGCGGGGAGACCCGCCGGAGGCGCGTGTAGAGCTCGACCGTCGTGACGGGGGACGCGCCGTACCCGAGGTCGACGACGAGAGGACGCGCGCCGGTGCGCAGCGGGCCGGTCTGGGTGGCGGCGATCCAGCGGTCCACGCGGCGGAGCCGGTTGGGGGCGGTGGTGCCCCGGGTGACCTCGCCCCGGGGCTTGGTCGTGCGGGGGGTCACCCAGTGATTGTGCCGTGTCGGTTGCCGGTTCCGGCCACGCCGCCTGGCCGAGGGTTGTTGATTACCGGGTGCTCGTCCGTCACCGTCAGGGTTGCGTCGATCAAGGTCCTCGATCCCCGCGGAGGTCGCCGTGACTCGGGTGTCCCGCCGTTCGTTCCTCGGTCTGTCGTTCGCCGCGGCCGTGACGTGGTCGGTGGGCGAGGCGGTGCCCGCCGAGGCCGGCGGCCCCGACGCGGTGGCGCGGCTGTTCCAGATCCGCGGCGGGCGGCGGGCCGAGGAGGTGTTCCCGCAGAGCGTGGCGTCGGGCGACCCGGCGCCGGACGGGGCGGTGCTGTGGACGCGGGTCGCGCCGGACGTGGCGCGGGCGACGCCGACCGTGGCGTACGAGATCGCGGCCGACCCGGCGTTCGCGAGCCCGCTGGTGCGGGGCGTGGCCACGGCGGAGGAGAGCCGCGACTTCACGGTCAAGGTGCGGGTCGCCGCCCAGGCGCTGAAACCGTGGCGGACGTACCACTACCGGTTCATCGTCGGCGGCACCGCGAGCCGGACGGGCCGATTCCGCACGCTGCCCGCGCCCGGCGCGTCCCTGAGCGGCCTGCGCTTCGGCTACATCTCGTGCCAGGACTACACCAACGGCTACTACACGGCGCTGCGGCACCTGGCCGAGGAGGACGTCGACTTCATCGTCCACCTCGGCGACTACATCTACGAGACCACGGGCGATCCCAGCTTCCAGAACGCCCAGGTGCGCACCATCGAGCTGCCCAGCGGCCGCACCCGCGCCGAGACCCTGGACGACTACCGCGCGCTCTACAAGGTGTACCGGTCGGACCCCGACCTGCAGCGCCTGCACGAGCGCTTCACGATGATCCAGATCTGGGACGACCACGAGTTCGCCAACGACTGCTACGGGGCGTACGACACCGACACCGAGGACGAGCAGGCCAACTACGCCCCGGACCGGAAGCTGGCGGCGGTGCGGGCGTGGTCGGAGTACTCCACGGCGGGCGCCCGGTTCGACCCGTCCGGCGGCCCGCTGGACGCCCTCACGATCTACCGGACGCTGCGGTTCGGCGACCTGATGGACCTGGTGCTGACGGACGAGCGCACCTACCGCAGCGGGCCGCCGTGCGGCCTGCGCGAGTTCTTCGACCGCTACCTGACGCCGGGCTGCGCCGAGCGGCTGGACCCGTCGCGCACGATGCTCGGCGCCCGGCAGCGCGACTGGTTCATCGACCAGGTCACCTCGTCCACCGCCACCTGGAAGGTGTGGGGCAACCAGGTGATGTGCATGCAGCTCAAGCTGCTCGACCTGTACATCGGGCGGCTGTTCCCGCAGGTCAAGGCGCGCTACCAGGGCCGCTCGGCGCTCGGCGGGCGCCTGGAGGTGTTCCTGAACATGGACCAGTGGGACGGGTTCCCGGTCGAGCGCGAGCGGATCCTGTCGGCGTTCCGGGACGTGGCGAACTTCGTCACCATCACCGGTGACCTGCACTCGTTCGGCGCCGGGTACCTGCGGCCGGACTTCGACGACCCGGCGCAGCCGCCGGTCGGGGTCAGCCTGCTGGGCGGCTCGGTCACCTCGTCCAACCTGACGGAGATGGCGACGTTCGGGCAGGGCGGGTGGCTGGTGCCGCCGGAGGCGGACCTGACGTGGGCGCTGCGCGGCAGCAACCCGCACCTGGAGTACTTCAACTCGGCGGCGCACGGCTACGTGGTCATGGACGTCACCCCGTCGGGGATCACGGCCACGATGAAGGCGGTGCGGTCGATCCGCTCGGCGGAGACGCCGGAGCTGCTGACGCTGCGCACCTTCCGGATCGGCGAGGGTACGACGCGGTTGGAGACCGTCGACCGGGGCGCGCGGGCGGCGAGCGGCGCGGGCCGCTGAGCGCCCCCGCTCCGCCGAACCGAATTCGGTAAGTATTCGGTTACGGTACTCCGTGAGCGCGACGCGAAGGAGTGCCGATGCCGCAGCTGGACCTTGCGACCCTCCACGAGGCCATCGCCGCCGCGGTGCCCGACCGGGAGTGCGTGGTGTGGCGGGGCGGGAGGCGGACCTGGGCCGAGGTGGCCGAGCGGACCCGCCGCCTGGCGCACGTCCTGCACGCCCACGGCCTCGGCGTCCACGGGACGGCGACCCGGCCGTGGGAGTCGCCGCACGACCATCTGGCGCTCTACCTGCACAACGGGCCCGCGTACCTGGAGGGGCTGCTGGCCGCGCACAAGGCCCGCGTGGCGCCGTTCAACGTCAACTACCGGTACGTCGACGACGAGCTGGCGCAGCTGTTCGGCGACGCCCGGCCGCGCGCCGTCATGTACCACGCGTGCTTCGCCGACGTCATCGCGCGCGTGCTCGAACGGATCGAACGCCCCGCGCTGCTCATCCAGGTGCCCGACGCGTCCGGCGAACGCCTGCTGCCCGGCGCGCTCGACTACGAGACGGCGCTGGCCGAGGCGCCCGCCGGCCCGCTCGAAGGCGTCCGCCCCGACCCCGGCGACCTGCACATCCTCTACACCGGCGGGACGACCGGGCTGCCCAAGGGCGTGCTGTGGCGGATCGGCGACCTGATGACCGGCCCGCTCGGCCTGGCCCGCCGCGACGGCACGCCCATCACCGACCTGGACGAGGCCGTGGAGCGGGCGACGCGCTCCCGCGACCGGGTGCTGGTCGGGCCGCCGCTCATGCACGGCGGCGGGACGTGGACGGCGCTGGGCGCCTGGATCGCCGGCGGCTGCGTGGTGTTCCCCGGCCGGGTCGACGGGCTGGACGCCGCCGACCTGGTGGCCACCGCGGCGCGCGAGCGCGTCACCCGGATGCCGGTGGTCGGCGACGCGTTCGCCCGCCCCATCCTGGAGGAGCTGGAGCGCGGCGGCGTCGACCTGCCCGAGCTGCGCACGCTGCTGAACTCGGCCGCCGCGATCAGCCCCGACGTCGCGCGGCGGCTGCAGGAGCGGCTGCCGCACGTGCGGATCGTGGACGTGCTCGGCTCGTCCGAGTCCGGCTTCCAGGTCACCCGGCGGGGCGCGTCGGACGGCCCGTTCGTCCCGCGGCCGGACGCGCGGGTGCTGAGCGCCGACCGCACCCGCCGCCTGTCCCCCGGCGAGGACGAGCTGGGCTGGCTGGCCAAGACCGGCGCGCTCCCGCTCGGCTACCTCAACGACCCGGAGCGCACCGCGGCGACCTTCCGCGTCGTGGAGGGCGAACGCGTCGTCATCCCCGGCGACCGGGCCCGCCTGCTGGCCGACGGCCGGGTCGAGGTGCACGGACGCGAGGCCACCACCATCAACACCGGCGGGGAGAAGGTGTTCGCCGAGGAGGTGGAGGGGGTGCTGCGCACCCTGCCGGGCGTGCGGGACGCGCTGGTCGTCGGGCGGCCCAGCGAACGGTGGGGCACCGAGATCGTCGCCGTCCTGCGGGTGGACGGCGACGGCCCGGACGACGCCGAGCTGCGCGCCGGATGCGCCGGCCGCCTGGCCCGGTACAAGATCCCCAAGGCGTTCGTGCGCACCCGGCGCGGCCTGCGCCTGCCCAACGGCAAGGCCGACTACGCCGCCGCCCGCGCCCTGGTCGCCGACGCCGGCGGAACCGGCGACGGGACGGGCGGCGAGACGGGCGACGAGACGGGCGGCGACGCGGCACGGCCCGCGCTCAGGCGCCGTTGAGGGCCTTCTCGAACGCCGCGTAGACGTCCGGGGTGAAGAGCACGAAGCGCACGTCCTCCACCACGGTGGTCGTGTTCCGGACGGCCCCGACCGCGACGCGCGCCGCGTCCTCCACCGGCCAGCCGTAGATCCCGGCCGACACCGCCGGGAAGGCGATCGAGCGCACGCCCAGCCGGTCGGCGACGCGCAGCGACTCCCGGTAGCAGGACGCCAGCAGATGCGAGCGGTCCTCGGCGGCCGAGTAGACGGGCCCCACCGTGTGGATCACCCAGCGGGCGGGCAGCCGCCCGGCCGTCGTCGCCACCGCCCGCCCGGTCGGCAGGCCGCCGGCGTACTCGGCGGAGCGCAGCCTGCGGCATTCCTCGAGGATCTCCGGGCCGCCTTTGCGGTGGATGGCCCCGTCGACCCCTCCCCCGCCGAGCAGCGACGAGTTGGCCGCGTTCACCACGGCGTCCACCTGCTGTTCGGTGATGTCTCCGTGCACCAGCGTGATCCGCATCGGCCGTCACCTCCCCGCCCACCCTCTCATTCCCTTTCCGGCGGCGCCTCCTCCCGTGTCGACGCGCCCGCTTCCCGGAACGGCCGATACCTGGAAAGCTGGGATCGATCCGCGTGCCGTGCACGCGGCCGCTCTGACATACGACGCATCATCGACGTGGGAGAGCCACCGAACCGACGGCCGGGCGGACACGGGGGCCACCGGTCCGACCGGCGAGGACGGGACGTCGGACGATGCCGCACTATCCTGCCGTGGTGACGACCACAACGGCGTGACTGTCGTGGAGGTACCCCCCTTGAAGATCTTTGTCGCCGGCGCCACCGGGGCCATCGGTCGCCGGCTGGTGCCGTTGCTCGTGCAGGCGGGCCACGAGGTCGTCGGGACCACCCGGAAACCGGAGCGCGCCCGGACCCTCGCCGACCAGCACGCCACCCCCGTGGTCGTCGACGTCTACGACGCCGACGCGCTGCGCGAGGCCGTGCGGGACGCCCGGCCGGACGTGGTCATCCACCAGCTCACCGACCTGGCCGACGAGGACTTCGACGCCAACTCCCGGCTGCGCATGGAGGGCACCCGCAACCTGGTGGACGCGGCGCTGGCCGCGGACGTGGAGGTGATGATCGCGCAGAGCATCGCCTGGCTGTACGTGCCGGGGACGCGTCCGGCCGTGGAGACCGACCCGCTGGACCCGTCCGCGCGGCCGTACGAGGGCGTCGCCGCGCTGGAGCGGGAGGTCGCGCGCATGCCGCGCGGCGTGGTGCTGCGCTACGGCGCGTTCTACGGTCCGGGCACCTGGTACGCGCCGGACGGCGCGATCGCCGAGCGGGTGCGGGCGGGCAGCCTGAGGCTGACCCCGGCGTGGACCTCGTTCGTGCACGTCGACGACGCCGCCTCGGCCACGCTGGCGGCGCTGGACTGGCCCGCGGGCCCGGTGAACATCGTCGACGACGAGCCCGCCACGACGGCCGAGTGGCTGCCGGTCTACAGCGCGGCGCTGGGCGCCCCGACGCCGGGGACGGCGCGGCACGCCGCCGCGACCGGCCGTCCGGTGTCCAACGCCAAGGCCAAGGAGCTCGGGTGGAAGCCGAGCATCGCCAGCTGGCGGGACGGCTTCGCCGACATGGGGTGACCGCCCCCGGGCCCGGCGCTCAGCCGAACTGGAAGGAGCGCTTGGCCATCCCGTACCAGTAGCCGTCGATGACCGAGCGCCCGCGCGCGCCGTCCGCGGCGTCGGCGTCGGCGCCGAGCGCCACGAACAGGGGCGCGAAGTGCTCGGTGCGGGGGTGGGCCAGGTGCGCGGCGGGCGCCTTGGCCTGGAAGTCGAGCAGGGCGTCGATGTCCCCGGCGGCGACCGACCGCTCGGCCCAGTCGTCGAACTCGGCGCTGAAGGCGGGCGGCGCGGCGTCGGGCTCGGGGCTCATCGCGCGCAGGTTGTGGGTGGTGAAGCCGCTGCCGACGATCAGCACCCCCTGGTCGCGCAGCGGGGCCAGCCTGCGGCCGATCTCGAACAGCCGCGCGGGCTCCAGGGTGGGCAGGGACATCTGCAGCACGGGGATGTCTGCGTCCGGGTACATCTCCTTCAGCGGCACGTAGGCGCCGTGGTCGAGCCCCCGTTCCGGATCGTGGTGCACTCCGGGCAGCAGACGGCGCACGTCGTCGGCGAGGTCGGGCGCGCCCGGCGCGGCGTAGGTCACCTCGTAGTAGCGGCGGGGGAAGCCCCAGAAGTCGTACACCAGCGGCACCGTCCGGGTGGCGCCGATCGTGAGCGGGGCCTCCTCCCAGTGGGCGGACACCATGAGGACGGCGCGGGGCCGCGGCAGGTCGGCGGCCCAGCGGGCGAGCTGGGCGCTCCACACCGCGTCGTCGGCCAGCGGCGGGGCGCCGTGACTGAGGTAGAGCACGGGCATCCGGGCGGTCATGGTCTCCCCTTCCGGCGATGCCCTCGTCGTTCACACTGTGATGGGCCTTGGCGCGAGCATAGGCGCGATTAGTTGAAGCTTCAAGTCTTGAGCCTTCAAATATTGCGGTAGGGTGGGGGACCATGGCCGAGGACGGGACGCGCTGGCTGGACGCCGAAGAGCAGCAGACCTGGCGGGCCTTCCTGTGGACGACCCGGCTGCTGCACGAGGCGCTGGAACGCCAGCTGCAGCGCGACTCGGGCCTGCCGCACGCCTACTACGTGATCCTGGCCATGCTCTCCGAGGCGCCGGGCCGCGCGCTGACCATGACGGAGCTGGCCGGGGTCGTCCGCTCCTCGCCGAGCCGCCTGTCGCACGCGGTGAACCGGCTGGAGGAGGCGGGCTGGGTGCGGCGCACCAAGCGTCCCGAGGACCGCCGCACCACGATCGCCCAGCTCACCGACGAGGGCTTCGCCGTCCTGGAGGCGGCCGCGCCCGGGCACGTCGAGGAGGTGCGGCGCCTGCTGTTCGACCCGCTCAGCCGCGAGGACGTGCTGCGGCTGCGCGAGATCCTGCGCACGCTGCTGGCCCGCCTGGACCCCGAGGGCGCCGACAGCCCCGACATCTTCGGCCCCGCGGGCCCCGGCGGACACGGCGCGGGGCCCGCCGCCGACTAGCGGGCCCGCACCTCCTGCCAGGTGGGGGCGGGGCCGGGCAGCTCGACGTCCTCGGGCATCCGCAGCCCCGCCAGCACGAACGTCAGGTAGCGGTGGCGCAGCCGCCGCAGGCGCTCGTCCTCGCCGACGCGGATGGCGTGCACGTGCTCCAGGACCACGGCGACGTCGCCCGCCCCGATGTCGCGGCGCACCGCGCCCGCCTCCTTGAGCCGGTCCAGGAGCCGCTCGGTGGCCTCCCGCATCCGGCTCTCCTTGGCGGTCATCTCCTCGGTCGCCGGGACGCCGCCCGCGAGCCGCAGGGCGAGCGTCCCGGCGCCCATGTCCAGGCAACGGCGCATGAAGTCGGCGAACGCCGTCCAGGGGTCGCGGTCGTCGGCGAGCGCCCGCTCCACCTCGGCGAGATAGCGGTCCATGCCCTCGTCGGCGAGCCGCTGAAGCAGATCCTCCTTGCTGCGGTACCGGCGGTAGAGCGCGCTGATGCCGACCCCCGCGTGCCGGGCGACCGCCGAGACGGGCGCCTCGGGATCGGCGGTGAACACCGCCCGCGCCGCCTCCCGGATGCGCCGGTCGTTGCGCTCGGCCAGGGCGCGGCGCCCGTCCTCGGGCCGCGCTCCTCCCCCGTTCATGACCCCCCGCGTCGACTCCATGCAGGTCATGGTAGGAAACGAGCGCTTCCGCGCGCGCCAGGCGAGCGGCTCAGGGGGCGGCGAGCGCCTCGGTGGGGGCGAGCCGGGCCGCGCGGATCGCCGGGTACAGGCCGGCGACCGCCCCGATCACCAGGGTGGCGGCGACGCCCCCGGCCATCGCCCACGCCGGGACGACCGTCGGCCACCCCTGGAGCACCGCGAACACCGCCGTGACGACGGTCCCCAGGGCCACGCCGCCGACCCCGCCGAGCCCGGCCAGCAGCTGCGACTCGGTGAGGAACTGCAGCCTGATCTGCCCGCGCGTGGCGCCGAGGGAGCGGCGCAGGCCGATCTCGGCGCGGCGCTCCAGCACCGAGATGACCATGGTGTTGGCCACGCCCACGCCGCCGACGAGCAGCGCCACCCCGCCCAGGCCGAGCAGCAGCCCGGTGAACGCCTGGTCGGTGGCGTACTGGGCGGCCAGCGCGTCCGAGGGACGGCTCACCTCGATCTCGTTGGGCGCCTCGGGGTTGGCGGTGGCGGCCAGCAGGTCGCGCACCTCCTCGACCCTGTCCTTGGCGGCGCGGGCGTAGACGGTGGTGGGATGACCGTCGAAGCCCAGCCGCGCGGCCGCCGCGTCCCAGCCGACCAGGGCCGCCGAGTCGAGCTCGGGGGCCAGGTCGGCGGGGGCGAGGATCCCGACGACGGTGAACCACTGCTCGCCGAGCCAGACCTGCGCGCCCGGCTCGGCGATGCCGAGCCGCCGGGCCGCCTCCGACCCCAGCACGACCGCCGGGTAGCGGCCGGTGCCCGCGTTCAGCCAGGCGCCCTCGGCCACCGTCAGCCCGACGGTGCGGGGCAGGTCCAGCCGCGTCGCCAGCACGCTGATGCCGCCGGTCTCGCCCTTGGGGATGTGGTCGTTGCGGTAGACCCGGGCGCCCTGGACCTTGCCGGTGGCGGACGCCGACAGCACGTCCGGGATCCGGCCGATCATGCCGGGGGCGGTCTCGGGCAGCTCGGCGTCCGCGCCGAAGAAGTCCTTGCCGGGCGCGACCGTCAGCAGGTTGGTGCCGAGCCGGTCGAGGGCGGCCTGCAGCTGCGCCCGGCTGGACGCGGAGATGCCGACCACGCCGATCATCGCGGCGATGCCGATCGCGATGCCCAGCGCCGACAGGACCACTCGCAGCGGACGCGCCCGCAGCCCGGCCGCGCCCACCCGCAGCACGTCCCGCGGCCCCAGCCGGGCGACCCGTTCGCCCTGCTCGCGCCGTGCGCGCTCCGCCCGCGTCACCGCACGGCCTCCGCCCTGGCGGCCGCGGTGTCGTGGACGATGCGTCCGTCGCGCATGCGCACCTGCCGGGGCAGCGACGCGGCGATGTCGCGGTCGTGCGTGATGACCACGACGGCCGTGCCGGACGCGGCCAGCTCGCGCAGCAGCTCCAGCACGCCCGCGCCGGACGCCGAGTCCAGCGCGCCGGTCGGCTCGTCGGCCAGCAGCATCGCCGGTTCCCCGACCGTCGCCCGGGCGATCGCGACGCGCTGCCGTTCGCCGCCGGACAGCTCGTGCGGGCGGTGCCCGAGCCGGTGGCCGAGCCCCACGCGTTCCAGCGCGGCGCGGGCGCGGCGCCGCCGCTGCGGGAGCGGCACGCCGGCGTACAGCAGTCCGTCGGCCACGTTGTCGAGCGCGCTCACCCCGGCGGCCAGGTGGAACTGCTGGAAGACGAACCCGATCCGCCGGGCGCGCAGCGCCGACAGCCGCCGGTCCGACATGCGCGACACCTCGCGGCCGTCGATGAGCACCGATCCCGAGCTCGGCCGGTCGAGCGTGCCCAGCATGTGCAGCAGCGTCGACTTGCCCGACCCGGACGGCCCGGTCACCGCGACCAGCTCGCCCGCCGCGATCGCCACCGACACCCCGTGCAGCGCGGTGACCGCGCCCGGGTAGGTCTTGGTGACCTCGCGCAGCTCCGCGACGGGGGTCATGCGGGCACCCCCACCTTCATGCCCTCGGCCAGCCCGGTCCCGGAGATCTCCACCTTGCCGTCGCTGAACACGCCGGTCTCCACGGGCACGGTGCGCACCCGCGTCCCCTCCACCACCTGCACGGCGTAGCCGCCGCCGGGCTGGGCGAGCAGCGCGGCGACCGGCACGGCCAGCACGTTCTCGTGCCGATCGGCGGTCAGCCGCACCTCCACCGGCGCCTTGTCGTACGAGCCGAGCCCGCGCTGCCCGCGCAGGGCCACGGTGACCTCGACGGTGGTCGGGTCGTCTTCGCCCCGTCCCTCCTCGGCGACCTTGCCGACCTCGCTGATCGTGCCCTTGGTGGTGTCGCCGTCGGGCAGCTCGACGGTGACCTGGGCGCCCTTGCGGGCCAGCCGCTGGTATTTGACGTCCAGGTCGATGGTGACCTCCCGGGTGGTGCCGGTGTAGGTGAGGATCGGCCCGGTCGCCCGGTCGCCGACCTCGGCCTTGCGTTCGGCCACGCGGATCGCGCCGGACGCCACCAGCACCGACCCGGGCGTCACCGTGCCGGTCTCGGGGAGGCCGAGGTCCTCCTGCCAGCGCCGGACCGCGGCGGCCGTGGCGGAGCTGAACTCGTCGTCCACGGTGAAGCCGGTGTAGCCGAGGGCCCGCAGATTGCTTTCGAGCTGCTTGACGTCGGAGCCCTCGGCGCCCTCGCCGAGCGTGCGGTAGACCGGCAGCTTCCCGTACAGCAGCGGCACGGGACGGTTGTCGACCTTGTACGCCGACCGGCCGCGGGACACCACGGTTCCGGGCGAGGCGATCCACGTGACCGTGCCGCGTCCGCTCGCGCCCGTCACGGTCCGGGTGTCGCCGTAGCCGAGCGTCCCCTCCACGGTCTGCGTCTCCACCAGCGTGGTGCGTTCGATGGGCGCGGTGGCGGGCGGCAGCGCGTCGCGCGCGGCGGCCGGGTCGGGCTCGCCGCCGCCCAGCCCGAGCGCGGCCAGCCCGCCGCCGCCGATCACCGCCGCCCCGACGACGCCCGCCAGCACGTTGCGTGTCCTGCTCACTTCGGCGCCTTCCCGCCGACCATGCCGGCGCCGCCGCCTCCGCCCTTGGGGCTCGGCGCGTACTTCTGGCACTCCTTCTGCGCCTTCTGCCACTCGGGGCTGCTCGGCTCGGGGCCGGGCTCGCCCTTCTTGCGGATGAGCCTGACCCTGCCGTCGGGATCGGGGTCGGGCATGTTGATCCCGTGCTCGCGCATGCACTTGGCCATCGCGCGCATCTTGGCCAGCTCTTCGGGCGACGGCTTCTTCGGTTTGCCGCCGTCCGGTCGCAGGTGGCGGCACTTCTCCTCGGCGGCCTTCATCGTCTCCTCGCCCTTCGCGGTGCCGGGCTTCCCACGCACGCGGAACCTGATGCCGCCGCCGTTCGGGTCCGGGTCGTCCATGTCGACGCCGTTCTCGCGCATGCACTGGGCGTACTTGCGCATCTTGTCCTGGTCGCTGGCCGCCGCCTTCCGGGCGCTGCCCACGGGATCGCTTCCGCCGTCACCGCGGCAGGCCGCGGGGCCCAGCGCGAGCGCCGGCAGCAGCGCCAAAGGCACGAGCATCCGTCGTCGCATCGTCGAACTCCTCGTCGTCGGCGCCCTGTGCGCCGAATCTCGTCCCGGAAGTCCAGCGCCGCGCGCATAACCCGGCCGTAACCGATTCGCGTTATGCCGGCGTTACGCGCCATGTCCGAAGCTGTTCCGCCAGACGGTCCGAGACGGAGGACGGAACACGGTGCGGGTACTGATCGCAGAGGACGAGCGGATGCTCGCCGACTCGATCGCCGAGGGCCTGCGCGCCGAGGCCCTGGCGGTGGACGTTGCGTACGACGGTGACGCGGCGCTGGAACGCCTGGGCGTCAACGACTACGACGTGCTCATCCTGGACCGGGACCTGCCGGTCGTGCACGGCGACGACGTGTGCCGCGCGGTGGTGGACTCCGGCGCGCACGTACGGGTGCTGATGCTCACCGCCGCCTCCGACGTCCCGGCCCGCGTCGCCGGGCTGCGCCTGGGCGCCGACGACTACCTGGTCAAGCCGTTCGCGTTCGAGGAGCTGCTGGCGCGCGTGCACGCGCTCGGCCGCCGCGCCCGCCCGGCCGACCCGCCGCTGCTGGAACGCGCGGGCGTGCGGCTCGACCCGGCCCGCCGGGAGGTCTACCGCGACGGCCGCTACGTCCACCTGGCGCGCAAGGAGTTCGGCGTGCTCGCCGAGCTGCTGCGCGCGGACGGCGCCGTGGTGTCGGCCGAGCGGCTCCTGGAGAAGGTGTGGGACGAGCACACCGACCCGTTCACCAACACCGTCCGCGTCACGATCATGAAGCTGCGCCGCAAGCTGGGCGACCCGCCGCTCATCGAGACCGTCCCGGGAGTGGGGTACCGCATCCCTTGACTTCCTCCCCCGCCTGAAGGCGGGGGCTTCCAACCGTCGCCGGTTGGCCTTCCTGCTTCACAGCCAGTCGCCTCGTCCGAGAGGACTCTCTTGAGGTCTTACACCGGCTCCACAGGCGTTTCGCCTCTCCGCCAGCCCGGCGGCGAGGATGTTCCTGGCCGCGTTGACGTCGCGGTCGTGGACCGCGCCGCATGCGCATTCCCACCTCCGGACGTTCAGCGGCATCGTGTCCCGCAAGGCGCCGCATGCCGAGCACAGCTTGGAGGAAGGGAACCAGCGGTCCACGACCAGCAGGTTCCGCCCGTACCAGTCGCACTTGTACTCCAGCATCGACCGCAGCCCACGCCAGGCCGCGTCGGAGATGCTGCGGGCCAGCGAGCGGTTGCGGACCATGGTGCGGACGGTCAAATCCTCGATCACGACCGTTTGGTTCTCACGGACGAGCCGAGTCGACAGCTTGTGCAGAAAGTCGCGGCGCCGGTCGGCGATGCGGGCGTGGATGCGGGCGACTCGTCGCCGGGCCTTCTCCCGGTTCTTCGACCCGGGGGCCTTGCGGGACAGGGCACGCTGCGCCTTGGCGAGCCTGCGCCGCTCCCGACGCTCATACTGAGGGTTGACGATCTTCTCCCCGGTGGACAGCGTCACCAGCGCCGTGACCCCCGCATCCACCCCCACAGCCGGCTCGACCGGGGGCAGCGGGCGGATCTTCTCCTCGACCAGGATGGACACGAACCAGCGTCCCGCGTTGTCGCGCGACACCGTCACCGTGGACGGCTCCGCACCTTCTGGGAGGGGACGAGACCACACGATGTTCAGCGGGCCGTCCATCTTCGCCAGGTACAAGCGCCCGTTCCGCCAGCGGAATGCCGAGCGGGTGTACTCGGCCGACGCACGGGACTTCTTCCTGCTCTTGAACGTGGGGTATTCGGCCCGCTTGGCGAAGAAGTGCACAAACGCCGCCTGCAGGTGCCGCAGCGCCTGCTGCAACGGGACCGAGGACACCTCGCCCAAGAACGCCAGCTCCTGGGTGCGCTTCCATGCGGTGAGCATCGCGGAGGTCTCCGCGTAGGAGACGCGGCGCCCTTGCATGGTGTATGCGCGGGTTCGCTCCTCAAGGGCCTTGTTGTAGACCAGGCGGACGCAGCCGAACGTCCTGAGCAGTTCTTCGGCCTGCTCGCCAGTCGGGTAGAAGCGGTACTTGTACGCCCGCTTCACGATCCGCGCCACAGCGCACACGGTACGGCAAGATCAGTTCATTTTCGGTCGTTTGTTCGATACGGCGATTCACCCGACGGTGAATCGCCTGCCCCTGTCCTGCACCGCAGGCGTTCGATTCCTCCGCCGCCTCAAGGCGGCGGTCTCCTCGGAGGTTTCCGATGAAAGCGCTGCTGCACAGGCTCCGGCCCACGATCCGGGTCCGGCTCACGCTGCTGTACGGCGGTCTGTTCCTCATCGGCGGGGTGGTGCTGCTGGCGCTGACGTACTTCCTGGTCAGGAACAGCCTGTCCCCGTCGGGGCCGGTGGGGCAGGGCACCCCGGGGACGCCCCCCTCGGGGACGTCGCTGGTGGTGAAGAAGGGGGTCTTCACCGAACTGCCGCCGGACACCCTCATCTCCGCCCGGGAGGCGCAGCACATCATCGTTCGGGTCAAGGACGACTCCCAGCAGGAGATCCTCGACTCCGTGCTCACGCAGGGCGCCATCGCGCTGAGCGTGGTGACCGCGGCCGCGTTCGGGCTGGGCTGGCTGTTCACGGACCGGGCGCTGCGCCCGCTGCACGCGATCACCGAGACGGCGCGGCGGGTGGCGCGCAGCCACAACCTCACCGAGCGGATCGCCTACCGGGGGCCGCGCGACGACGTCAAGGAGCTGGCCGACACGTTCGACACCATGCTGGAGCGGCTGGCCCGCGCGTTCGACGGGCAGCGCCGCTTCGTCGCCAACGCCTCGCACGAGCTGCGCACGCCGCTGGCCATCAACCGCACGCTCATCGACGTGGCGCTGCGCCGTCCCGACGCCTCCGACGACGTCAAGCGGCTCGGCGAGTCGCTGCTGGTGGTCAACGGCCGGCACGAACGGCTCATCGACGGGCTGCTCACGCTGGCCGACAGCGAGAACGCGGTGACCGACACCAGTCCCCTCGACCTGGCCGACGTGGCCGGGCACGTCCTCGACCAGGCCGCGGCGGAGGCGTCGTCCCGCGGCGTCAGCGCGTCCCGCGCGCTGGAGCCGGCGCCGACGGCGGGCGACCCCGTGCTGATCGAGCGGCTCGTGCAGAACCTGGTGGAGAACGCGATCAGGCACAACCATCGGGACGGGTCGCTGTCGGTCGCCACGCGCCGCCGCGCCGGCTGGGCCGAACTCGTGGTCGTCAACACCGGGCCGGTCGTCCCGCCCTACGAGGCGGAGACCATCTTCGAGCCGTTCCGCCGCCTCGGCACCGACCGGGTGCGCTCCGACCGGGGTTCGGGCCTGGGCCTGTCGATCGTCCGCGCCACGGCCAGAGCCCACGGAGGGACGGTCACCGCCGAGCCCCGAGCGGGCGGCGGGCTCGTCGTCACCGTGCGCCTGCCTGCCCGGGAACAGGCGCGTCCCGCCGGCTGCGGCGCGGCTTCCGGCGGGACGCGGGCGGCGCCGGACGGCGCCTCGGCGGATCAGCGGAAGTTGACGTCGCTGCAGATGTAGTACGTCTGGTCCATGTGCGACGCCTGCCAGATGGTGAACACGACGTGGCGGCCGCTGCGGCCGGGCGCGCTCACGTTGGGCACCACGTAGTTGTTGCTGGGCGCGTACCGGCCGGTCTCACGGACCAGCTCCAGGTCGCTCCAGCGCAGCGGCTGGGTCAGGGCGTCGTAGCCCTGGCGGGTCACGTAGACGCGGATGTAGTCGGCGCCGTGGCTGGCCTGGTCGTACAGGTTGATCGTGAAGGTGGTGCCGACGTCCGTCATCGTCCACGGACCGGGGGTGTCCAGCGAGCGGTACCGGCCGCCCTCGGCCAGGCCGCCGCTGCACAGCTGGCCGTCGGGCACCGCGGCCTGGTGGTTGCCGCCGACGTTGTTCTTGTACAGGCCGTTCCAGTTCCACATGGCGTTGGGGTTGTCCTGGAACGCCTGCCAGCACATCGGGTCCTGCTCCCGCATCGCGGGGTTCAGGTGGTCGTTGCCCCAGCGCAGCCAGCAGCCGTAGTTGCGGGACGCCGGGTCGATGACGGAGCCGTGGGCGGACGCGGTGTCGACCCACAGGACCGGCACGAGGGCCGCGGCGGACGCGACGGTCAGGGCACGGCGGAGCATTCGCTTGAAGCGCATGGCGCGTTCTCCGTTCCGGTGGCGGGGGGGAATGCCGGATTGGGAGCGCTCCCATGCGGATGCTAACCCGGGGTCGACGACTCGTCATCCGTCCGTGAAAGCTTTCACGACGGCGCCGAAAGCGCTAGTCGAGCGGGGCGCGTCCCCGCACCGTGGAGACGAGGGCGTCGCCGCAGATCGGATCCCCGGCGAGCTCGGCGGCCCGGCGGATCTCCTCGTCGGTCATGGAGTCGGCGAGCTGGATCGCCTCGTGCACGCCGTCCCCGCACCCCGCGCCGAGCATCGCCAGGAACCACCGCACGGCCTGCACCGGATCGGGGTCGGTGCCGTGCCCGTCGCGGTACCAGCACCCGGCCACGAACATGGCGCGCGCGTGCCCGGCGTGGGCGGCCCGCAGATACCACCGCAGCGCCTCGTCGTCCCGGCCGTCCTCGGCGAGCAGATTGCCCAGCTCCACGGCCGCCTCCGCCAGCCCGTGCCCGGCGGCGGTCTCCAGCAGGGACGCCGCTTCGTCCCGGCTCATGCGCCCGGCGAGCCCGTCCTCCTTGAGATGGAGCAGCGCCAGGTCGTACATGGCGCCGTGCTCCCCCGCGGCGGCGGCGGACCGGAAGTGTTCGGCCGCCTTCTCCACGTCGCGCGGAACACCCCGGCCGGCTGCGTACAGATGCCCGATCGCCCGCAGCGCCGCCGGGTCGCCCTGTTCGGCCGCCAGCGTCCAGTAGCGCAGCGCGGTGTGCGCGTCGTCCAGTTCCAGGGCGACGGCGCCCAGCGCGTACTGCGCCCGGACATCCCCTTCATCGGCCAGTTCGGTCAGCGGACCCCGCAATTCCTTCAGGCGCGCCCTGCCCTCCCGGTGGCCCCGCTGCGCGTTCTTGAGAGCCTTGACCGCGGCCTCGACGATCGACACCATGCGCTTCCCTCCGGGGAATGGGACGCCGAGACCCTCGCCCGAGATCGTCCCGATGAGAGCCAACTCCCTCCAAAGCGTTCCCGTCATCCCCCGCTGCGGCCTTCGCCGCGTTCCGGGCGCCCGCTATGCGAGGGCGGCCGCGAGGGCCGCGTCCACGTCCTCGTGGGCGAAGGCGAACCCCGCCTCGCGCAGCCTCCGGGGCAGCACCCGTTGGCTGATCAGCGCTCCTTCGTCGGCGAACTCGCCGAGCGCGAGGCGCAGCGCCGTCCGGGGCACCGCCAGCGCCGCGGGCCGCCGCACCGCCCGCGCCAGCGCCCGGGTGAACTCGGCGTTGGTCACCGGCCGCGGCCCCGTCAGGTTGACCGGCCCCTCCAGGTCGCCGTCCAGGAGGAACCGCAGCGCCGCCACCTCGTCGTCGAGCGAGATCCAACTCATCCACTGCCGCCCGCTGCCGAGCCTGCCGCCCAGTCCGAGCCGGAACAGCGGCAGCGTCCGGCCGAGCAGCCCGCCCTTGCCCAGGACGATCCCGGTGCGCGCGAGGGCGACCCGCACGCCCGCCTCCCGGGCCGGCGCCGCGGCGGCCTCCCAGTCGCGGACCAGGGCGGCCAGGAACCCGCCGCCCACGGGCGCGTCCTCGTCGACCTCGCGGTCGCCGGTGTCCCCGTAGAAGCCGATCGCCGACGCGCACACCAGCACCCGCGGACGCGTCCGCGCCACGGCCTGGGCGATCGTCCGCGTCCCGCGCACCCGGCTGTCGCGGATCTCCCGCTTGTAGGCGGCGTTCCACCGGCGGTCGCCGATCCCGGCCCCGGCCAGGTGGACGACCGCGTCCGCGCCGGCCAGCGCCTCGGCGTCGACCGCCCCGCCCGGATCCCACCGGACCTCCCGCGGCGTCGCGGGCTCCCGGCGCACCAGCCGCAGCACCTCGTGGCCGTCGGCCTCCAGGCTCCGGGTCAGCGCCGCCCCGATCAACCCGGACGCCCCCGTGACCGCAACCCGCATGAATTCACCATAAACAAGCAGGGAGCGGCACCGATGCCACGACCGAGCCGCAGGCGCGGAGCGCGTGTCTCGAGGCCGGTGGCCCGCCCTACGCGGCGGGAGGGGTGGGCACGGCCGAACTCATGATCGCCGGCCTGCCTCTCATGCCTCGGCACGGGGACGGCGGGCGCCGCCGGCGTTCGGGCGGGCGACGTCCCCGTCCGGCGAGCGGTAGGCGGCGGCCTGCAGCTCGTAGAGCTCGGCGTACACGCCGCCGAGGGCCATCAGGCTCCGGTGGTCGCCGTGTTCGATGACGCGGCCGCCGGCCAGGACGTAGATGCGGTCGGCGAGCCGGACGCTGGCCAGCCGGTGGGTGATCAGCAGGACGGTGCGGTCGCGGGCGGCGGCGTGCCGGCGGATCTCCTCGAACAGGCGGTGCTCGGCGCGGGCGTCCAGCGCGGCGGTGGGCTCGTCGCAGATCAGCAGCGGCGCGTCCCGGTAGAAGCCGCGCGCCGCCGCGAGCCGCTGCCACTGCCCGCCCGACAGCTCCCGCCCGTCGGCGAACCGCTTGTCGAGCAGGGTGCCGAGCCCGTGCGGCAACGTCGCGATCACCCGGTCGGCGCCGGACGCGGCGGCCGCCCGCTCCACCGCGGCCCGGACGCCGTCGGCGGTCAGGTCGTCGCCCATCGCGATGTTGTCGGCGGCGGTCATCGGCCAGTGGGTGTGGTCCTGGGCGACGACGGCGATGGCGCGGCGCAGGTCCTCGGGGTCCAGGTCGGCGACCCGCAGACCGTCCCAGCGCACCTGGCCCCGCTGCGGCTCGTACAGGCCCGCGAGGATCTTGGCGAGCGTGGTCTTGCCCGAGCCGTTCTCCCCGACCAGCGCGACGATCTCGCCGCGGCGCAGCCGCACCGACACGTCGCGCAGGGAGGGGGTGTCGCTGCCCGGGTAGAAGAACGTGACCCCCTCCACGACGATCTCCCGGAACCGCCGCAGCGCCTCCACGGTGCCGTGCTCTCGGCGCGGGTCGGGGACGGTCCGCGGACGCCGCATGCGGGCTTCGGCCGTCCGGCAGAAGCTCACGTAATCGCTGAAGTACAGGCCGTCCTCGTAGCAGCGGTTCAGGGCGTGGATCAGGTTGATCAGGGACTGCTGGCCGGTGCGGATGGCCAGCACCGCCGTCCCGGCGACCGCGAGAGGCATGACGCCCCGCCACAGCAGCAGGCCGAGGGCGGTGTACATCAGCGCCGTCGCCACGCCCTTGAGCACGTCGCCCCACACGCGGGCCATGGTCTGCCGGCGGGCCAGCCCCAGCATCACGCGGCGGAGGCGGTCGGCGAGGACGCCGTGCTGACGCAGCAGGAAGTCCCGGACGGTGAACGACCGCACCTCCGCGGCGTGGACGCGCTCGGTCATCAGCTCCGTCATGATCCAGCCGCGGCGGCGGACCTCCACCACGCCGAGCTGCGTGAGGTATCCGAGCCGGGCCGCGCGCACCGCGGCCCATCCTTCGGGCAGGGCGGTCGACAGCAGCATCGGCAGGAGCACCGGGTGCAGCACGCCGAGCGCGCCGGCCGCCGCCGCGACGCCCACCGCGGCGGTGAACAGGTCGACGGCGTTGTCCACCATCGACGGGGCCGAGTCGACGCCGCGCATCCGCGCGCGGTGGAGGTGGTCCTGGAAGTCGGCGTCGTCGAAGGACGCCAGCTCGACGGCGGTCGTCGCCTCGTACAGGCGCCGCTCGACGATCTGCTCCACCTGGGGCCGCAGCCGCGCCTGCGCCCACTGCGCCGCCGCCGCGAACGCCCCGCGCACCGCGACGGCCGCCCCGACCAGCAGCAGCGCCGGGGCCGCCGCGCGCACCCGCTCGGGGGTGGGGCCCGCGGCGAACAGCGCCGTCAGCACGCCCGTCGTCGCCAGCAGGCCGAACGCCGTGAACACTCCGACGAGGACGTTGAGCGCCACCGTGGCGATCAGGTCGCGCCGAGCCGCTTGCCACGCCAGGGCCATCACCTGGCCGATCAGCGCGGGCAGCCGCCGCGCCATGGTGACCAGGCCCGTTTCCGAAAGCTCGGTGGTCTTGCCGTACCAGGCGTGCTCGGCGAGCTTGGGGCCCAGGTCGTCCGTCACCGGCTCGGCGCGGCGCCTCCGTCCGGCGGTCCGCGTCCGCCTCCGCAGCCGCCGCCTCACCGGCCCGCCTCACCGCCCGCGGACGCGTGCTCCCCGGATGTGCGCGCAACGCCGACACCGGCCTTGACCATGGACGTGGCCTCCCCGCAGTCCCGACACCCGTTGACCACCTTCGATGGTCGGCCGCGGAGCGGGAAGACCGTTGGCGGACTGTGGCCGCCGTCCGGACGGCACAGTCCTGTTCCGCGCGGGTAAGGCCGGTACGGCGGTCGCGCCCGGCGCCGCGCCGTTCTCGCAGGCGCCGCCTAGTTCTCGCGGGCGCCGCCTAGTTCTCGCGGGCGACGCCGCCGCACAGCCAGATGGAGTCCACGTGGGACGGCACGTCGGTGGATCACCCGGCGATGGCCGAATGCGGACAGCTAGGCGGTCCGGTAGGCGTCGGGAACCCAGTGGTCCGGGTCGTCGGGCGGCGGCGGGGCCGGCGCGGGCAGCAGCCGCAGCATCCGGCGCAGCAGCGGGCCGGTGTTGCCGCGGTGCCACACCACCGACCACGGCGCGAGCGGCACCGGGTCGACGAGCCGGATGCGGTGCAGGCCGGAGTCGGGCGGGATCTCGATCGAGGCCTCGCCGAGCGCCACGTCGCGCTTCTCGCGGCGCACCAGCTCGACGTAGTGGCGGCGGCCGACCGCCGGTTCGCAGAAGCGGATCGGCACGCCGAAGCGGCGGGCGAGGCCGGTGAGGTAGGCGCGCGCCTCGCTCGCGCCGCCCGGGTCGGGCATGGCGATGCCCGGCAGCTCCGACGGGCGCATCGCGTCCCGGGACGCCAGCGGATGGTCGAGCGGGACGAACGCGTGCATCGGCTCCAGGTGCACCAGGCGGTGCGCCAGCTCCGGCGGCAGCGGCCCGGGAAGGTCCATGATCTGCCCGAACGCGGCGTCGATCTCGCGGGCGCGCAGAGCGGGCAGCGCCACCGCCAAGCCCTGGCGCATGCTGGGTTCGATGCGCAGCGACGGGTCGCGCTCCACCAGGTCGCGCAGCAGCCTCATCGGCGTGAACCGCTCGTCGAAGACGTCGACGCGCAGCCGCTGGGCGGTTTCGCGCACCGACGCGACGGCCGCGTCGAAGGCGGCGAGCGCGTCCCTGGCCGGCGGCAGGAAGCGGCGGCCCTCCGGGGTGAGCTCGACCCGGCGCGTGGTGCGCTCGAACAGCGGCACCGCCAGCTCCTCCTCCAGCCTGCGGATGCGCTTGGACAGGGCCTGCTGCGTGAGGAACAGCCGGGCGGCCGCGCGCCCGAAGTGCATCTCCTCCGCGGCGGCGACGAAGGCCCGCACGAGCCGGAGGTCCACGTCCACACGCCCAGACTATCCACCGGCGGTTGTCAATCGGCGGGCACAAGCTGTTGGACGCCGCGGGCCGCGCGCGGCTTTGCTGAAGGGCATGACCGTGACCATGGCGACGAAGGACGAGACGCCGCCGGGCGCCGACCCGGTGTTCCAGCGGCTCCTGCGCGAGCGCATCGTCTTCCTCGGACAGCAGGTGGACGACGCCATCGCCAACCGGATCTGCGCCGAGATGCTGCTGCTGTCGGCGGAGGACCGGCGCCGCGACATCACCCTCTACATCAACTCCCCCGGCGGGTCGATCACCGCCGGGATGGCGATCTACGACGTCATGCAGTACGTGCCGAACGACGTCTCGACGGTCGCGCTGGGGTTCGCCGCGTCCATGGGCCAGTTCCTGCTGAGCGCCGGGACGCCCGGGAAGCGCTACGCGCTGCCGCACGCGCGGATCCTGATGCACCAGCCGTCCGGCGGCGTCGCGGGCACCGCGTCGGACGTGCGCATTCAGGCGGAGAACATGCGCTACACCAAGCGCCTCGTCCTGGACCTGATCGCCCAGCACACCGGCCAGCCGATCGAGCGCATCGAGGCCGACTCGGACCGCGACCGGTTCTTCACCGCCGAGGAGGCCAAGGAGTACGGGTTCATCGACGAGGTCGTCCGCACCGCGCCCAGGGTGACCGCCGCCGCCTGACGGAACAGGTCGTCGGCCGGATCGTCTGCTCGCGAACTACCCTGGACGCATGACCCTCAGGCGAGCGACCCCCGATCTGTCCTACTTGTTCAGCCACAACAGCCATGTGCTGAAGACCCAGGTGACGGCGGCGCTCGCCGAGATCGGACTGACCCCGCGCATGCAATGCGTGCTCGTCCGCGCCTTGGAGGAGGAGCGCACCCAGATCCAGCTGGCCGAGCTCACCGACATGGACAAGACCACGATGGTGGCCACGATCGACGCGCTGGAGAAGGCCGGCTACGCCGAGCGCCGCCCCTCCCGCCGCGACCGGCGCGCCCGGATCGTGGCGGTGACCGAGCGGGGCGCCGAGATCGCCGCGCGCGGCCAGGAGATCGTCGACCGGGTGCACGGCGCGCTGCTGGAGGCGCTGCCCGAGGACGAGCGCGAGGCGTTCCTGCGGGCCATGCGGCGTCTGGCCGACGGCCATCTGGCCGAACCGGTGGACGCCGCCGCCTGCCGGCGCCCGCGCGAGCGCACGGCCTGACCGCCGAGAAAATAGTTCGGTAGCAGATCGTCTACTAGCGGACGATCTGCTACCGTCTCTCCTGTCATCGCACGTCCGCGTCGACAACCGACAGGTCGACGACCGACAGGAGAGGACCATGTCCGACACCGCCCCCGAGGCGGCGGCCGCCGCGCGCTCCGCCGCCGGGTCCCGCGACGGCGCCCCGCCGACGTCCCGGCGCCGCTGGTACGCGCTGACCGTGCTGTGCACGGCGTACCTGATGATCGTCCTGGACGGGTCGATCGTCACCGTGGCGCTGCCCGCCATCCAGTCCGACCTGGGGTTCAGCCCGTCCGGCCTGACCTGGACGATCAACGCCTACATGATCACGTTCGGCGGCCTGCTGCTGCTCGCCGGCCGGCTGGGCGATCTGGCGGGGCGCCGCCGGGTGCTGCTGACCGGGCTGGCGGTGTTCACCGCCGCCTCCGTGCTGTGCGCCCTGGCCGCCACGCCCGCCATGCTGGTCGCCGCCCGGTTCGCGCAGGGCGTCGGAGGCGCGCTGGCCTCCGCCGTCTCCCTCGGCATCATCGTGACGCTGTTCACCGACCCGGGCGAGCGGGGCCGGGCCATCGGCGCCTACGCCTTCACCGGCGCGACCGGCGCCGCGCTCGGAGCGGCGCTCGGCGGTCTGCTCACCGACGCGTTCGGCTGGCGATGGGTGTTCTTCATCAACGTCCCGATCGGGCTGCTGGCGATCGTCGGGACGGTCCGGCTGCTCGCCGACGACCCCGGGATCGGGCTGCGACGCGGCGCCGACGCGTCCGGCGGCGCGCTCATCACCGCCGGGGGGATGCTCACCGTCTACACGATCGTCCAGATCGAGGCGCACGGCTGGGCGTCCGCGCGCACGCTCGGCCTGGCCGCCGGATCGCTGGCGCTGCTGGCCGCGTTCGTCGCCCGTCAGGCGACCGCCGCCGCTCCCCTGATGCCGCTGCGGATCCTGCGCGTCCGCAACGTGTGGGGCGCCAACGCGGTGCAGATGCTGCTGGTCGCGGCGATGTTCGGCTTCCAGATCCACATGGCGCTCTACCTGCAGCAGGTGCGGGGCTACGACGCCACCGAGACCGGCCTGGCCCTGATGCCCGCGGCGGTCGTCATCGGGGGCGTCTCGCTGACGGTGTCCGGGCGCCTGATCGCCCGGTTCGGCGAGCGCGCCGTCCTGGTGTCCGGCCTGATCATCATGGTCGCCGGCTACGCGCTGCTGACGCGCCTGTCCGTGGACACCGCCTATGCCACCCACGTGCTGCCCGTGACACTGCTGCTGGGCGGTTTCGGCCTGGCGCTGCCCGCGCTGACCGCCCTGGGCATGTCGAGCGCGGGGCAGGACGACGCGGGGGCGGCGTCCGGCGTGTTCAACACCACCCAGCAGATCGGCGCCGCGCTCGGCGTCGCCGTCCTGGCGGCGTTCGCCGCCTCCCGGACCGCGCATCTGCGCGACGACGGCGTGCCCGAGGCGCTGGCGTTGACCGGCGGCTTCCGGCTGGCCTTCGGCGTCGGCGCCGGCCTGCTGGTCGCGGCCATCGTGCTGGGGCTGCTCGTCCTGCGCCGCGCCCCGGCCGAGGGGCGGAGCTGACCGTCGGCGCCTCGCGCGCGGCGCCGTGCGCGAGGGCCCCGCCGACCGCACGGCGGCCCGCG
Source organism: Actinomadura rubrobrunea NBRC 15275 (assembly GCF_001552235.1). Lineage (NCBI taxonomy): Bacteria > Bacillati > Actinomycetota > Actinomycetes > Streptosporangiales > Thermomonosporaceae > Actinomadura > Actinomadura viridilutea. The sequence continues at coordinate 61,358 of NZ_BCQU01000016.1, forward strand.
AGATCATCGGCCGGGCAGCACACGTTCGAGACGATCGAAGGTGCGGCCCGCTCGGGGGTCAGTGCGGCAGGGTGTAGAGCGCCAGCGGTCCGAGCGCGAGCAGCGGGATGGCGAGCGTCGCGGCGATCCGGGTGGGGCGGCTCACCGGCACCGGCTGCAGCAGCCGGTTCACCCGGGCCATCACCGGCATGTCGTCGGCGGACGCGACGCCGAGGGCGCCGGACGGGGCGGCCGCCGGGCGGGCGGCGGCGAACCGCAGCAGCGCGGTGGCCAGCTCCTTGGGCGCGCGGTGCCGCCGGGCGCGGTCGTCGGCGGCCATCTCGATGAGCAGCTCGACCGCGTCCAGGCACCGTCCGACCAGCCGGATCTGCGGAAAGACCTGGCGCAGCGACGCGAACGGCAGCAGCACCAGGTCGTGCCGCTCGCGGGCGTGGGCGCGCTCGTGCGCGAGCACCGCGGCCAGCTCGGCCTCGTCGAGCAGCTCCAGCGTCCCGGCGCTGACCACGACCTTGGACGAGCGCACGCCCGGCACGCAGTACGCGGTCGCGGTGGGGTGGTCGAGCACGAGGGTGCCGGGGACGGCGGCGTCGCTGCGCGAGATCAGCGCCAGCAGCGCCCGGTGGCGCCGCCGGGCCCGCACCACGCGGACCACCGCGTACGCCAGCATCAGCAGCAGCACCGCGGTCAGGGTGACGGCGGCCAGCAGCGCGGCCGCGTGCCAGGCGTCCAGGCGGGCGGCCCGGTCGTCCAGCAGCAGCGGCAGGCCGGCGGCGATGCCGCGGTCGTAGGGGGTCAGCGCGAAGCCCAGCAGGGCGCCGATCGTGGCGACGCCCCACCCCAGCCCGAGGGCCTGCCAGAGGGCGATCGCGACGCGCGGGGTGCGCCACGTCCACCGGGCCCGCGCCAGCAGGTGCGCCCCGCCGACGGTACCGATGGAGATCAGTGCGAGCAGGGCGGCGCCGGTCATGCCGGTGGCTCCTTGCCGGTGGTCGGGTCCCGGTCGGACAGCTTGGCGTTCGGGCGTTCGTCGCCCGACAGCTTAGTGCCGTCCGGGGCGTCCGCGGACCCGTCGCCGGTCAGCTCGGCCAGGGCCTGGCGGATCACGTCCACCTCGGTCTGCGACACCGAGTGGACAAAGCGCACCAGGGCCGCGTCGCGGTCGCCGGTCTGGTTGAGAGCGCCGAGCATCAGCTCGGTGACGTACTGCTCGCGGGTGGCGACCGGGCGGTAGCGCCAGGCGCGGCCGTCGCGCTCGCGGTGCAGGAAGCCCTTCTTGGCCAGGCGGTCCAGCACCGTCATGACGGTGGTGTGCGCCAGGTCGCGCTCGCTCGCCAGGGCTCGGCTGACGTCGCGGGCGGTCGCGGCCGGCAGGCCGGCGCCGTCCCGCTCCCAGAGGACCTCCATGACCGTGCGTTCAAGCTCTCCCAGACCCTTCACGCCCGCCAGGGTATCCGACTGAGAGGGACATCACCACAGCCGGTAGTACCATGCTGTGTAGTACTACACGTTGTAGTACTACAGTCGGTGGCATGAGTTCCCTCGCGCTGCTCGCGGAGAACGCGACGAGCGCCGGGGCGGCCACCCCGGCGGACTTCATGGCCGCGCGCCAGCAGATGGCGTTCACGCTCGGCTTCCACATCATCCTGGCCAGCATCGGCATCGGACTGCCCGCGATCACCCTGCTGGCCGAGTGGCGCTCGCTGCGCACCGGCGACCCCGTCTACGCCGAGCTCGCCCGGCGCTGGATGAAGGCCGCGGGCGTGCTGTTCGCGGTCGGCGCCGTGTCCGGCACCGTGCTGTCGTTCGAGATGGGCACCCTGTGGCCCGGTTTCATGGACGCCTACGGGCAGGTGTTCGGCGCCGCGTTCGCCCTGGAGGGCATCGCCTTCTTCATCGAGGCCATCTTCATGGGCGTCTACCTGTACGGATGGGACCGGCTGTCGCCGCGCGCGCACTTCCTCACCGGCGTCCCGGTGGTGATCGGCGGCCTGCTGTCGGCCTCCTTCGTGGTGTCGGTCAACGCGTGGATGAACCAGCCGCGCGGCTTCCGCCTGGTCGAGGCCCCGGACGGGTCGGGGACCGGCCGGATGCAGGAGGTGACCGACGTCGACCCGCTGGCGGCGATGTTCAACCCCGCCCTGCCGACGCAGGCGGTGCACCTGGTGCTGGCGTCGCTGATGGTCTGCGGCTTCATCGTCGCGTCGGTGTACGCGGTGGCGCTGCTGCGGGACGCCCGGGCGGGCCGCGTCGACCGCTACCACCGGCTCGGCTTCGCCATCCCGTTCACCTTGGGAGCGGTGTGCGCCCCGCTGCAGGTGCTGGTCGGCGACTGGGCGGCGCGGTTCGTCGCCGACAACCAGCCGGTGAAGTTCGCCGCGATGGAGGGCATCGAGCACACCGAGGCGGGGGTGCCGTTCCGGTTCGCCGTGCTGGAGATCCCGAACGCGCTGTCGCTGATGCTGAAGTTCGACGCGCACGCCACCCTGCGCGGGCTGGACTCCTTCCCCGAGGACGTGCGGCCGCCCGCCGAGGTCGTCCGGACCTCCTTCGAGCTCATGGTCGCGATCGGCGTGGCGCTGCTGGCGCTGTCGGCGTGGTGGGCCGCGGCCTGGTGGCTGCGCCGCCGGTCGGGCGGGGCGCGGGCGGAGCTGCCGTGGAAGCCGTGGTTCCTGCGGCTGGCCGCGGCGTCCGGCGCGGCCGCCTCGATCGCCATGCTCGCCGGGTGGACCACCACCGAGGTGGGGCGCCAGCCCTGGATCGTCTACGGGGTGATGCGCACCGAGGAGGCCGTCAACCCGAACCCGGGCCTGCGCTACGGCCTCTACATCGTGCTGGTCGTGTACGCGGTGCTGGCCGCCGCGACGATCAGCGTGCTGCGGCGCATGCGGCGCCGTCCCGTCCCCGCGGCGGCCGACGGACCGCCCGCGGGTCCCGGCGGGACGTCCGCGGCCGATCGCGGAGCGGCCGCGCCGTCGGACGGAGCGGCCCGGCGGGAGACTGTCGGCGCGGGTGAAAGGAGCAGCGGACGATGAGCTACGCGGACGCCGCGTTCGGCCTGATCCTGGCGGGCCTGTCGGCCTACCTGCTGTTCGGCGGGGCGGACTTCGGCGCCGGCCTGTGGCACCTGGTGTCGCGCCGCCGCGCCGACCAGCGGGTCATCGAGCACGCGATGGGGCCGCTGTGGGAGGCCAACCACGTCTGGCTGATCTTCGTGATGGTGCTGACCTGGACGGCGTTCCCCCCGGTGTTCGCCGACGTCATGGCGGCGCACTGGGTGCCGCTGTCGCTGGCGGCCCTCGGCATCGTGGCGCGCGGCAGCACGTTCGTGTTCGCCAAGGCCGTGCCGGACCAGGGCTGGTACCGGTGGATCTTCGGGGCGTCGTCGGTGCTGACCCCGTTCTGCCTGGGCGCGCCGGCCGCCGCGATCGCCACGGGCTCGTCCGGCTGGCTGAGCCCGGCCGGGCTGTACGGGGGGCTGCTGACCACCGCGCTGTGCGCCTACCTGGCGGCCGTCTACCTGATCTGGGACGCGCGGCGGCTCGGCGACCGGTCGGCGTCGCTGCGGTTCCGCGGCTTCGCGCTGGTGTCCGGCGCGGCGATCGGGCTGCTGGCGCTGCCGGGCGCCGCCGCGTTCGGCGTGCACGAGCCGCTGATCCTGCTGTCGGCGGCCGCCGGGCTGGTCTCGCTGGGGCTGCTGGTGCGGCGGTCCTACCTGGCGGTCCGGGCGACCGGCGCGCTGGCCGTCGCGGCCGTGCTGTGGGGCGCGGCCGCCATGGCCGACCTGGACCTGGACGCGGCCGCCGCGCACGACGCCGTCCTGCGCGTCGTGCTGATCGCCCTCGGGGCGGGGGCGCTGATCCTCGTCCCGTCGATGGCGTGGCTGTTCGCGCTGTTCCAGCGCGGGACGCCTCAGACGGCCCCGGCCGTGGAGGAGTCCCGCGCCTCCTGACCCGCGGCGCGCCGGGCGATCACGGTCGGCAGCCTCTCGCCCGGCGCGCCGCGTCCCGCGCCGCGCCCGCGTCCCGGCCACCACCAGTTGGCGTGGCCGAGCAGGCTCATCAGCGCGGGCACGAGCACCATCCGCACGAGCGTGGCGTCCACCGCCACCGCGACCGCCATGCCCAGCGCCATCATCTTGATCGTCGGGTCGGGCTGCGGGACGAACCCGGCGAACACGAAGATCATGATCAGGGCGGCCGAGGTGATCAGCCGGGCGGTGGCGCCGATGCCGCGGGCGACGCTGTCGTGCGGATCGCCGGAGCGCAGGTACTCCTCCCGGATGCGGGCCAGCAGGAACACCTCGTAGTCCATGGACAGCCCGAACACCAGGGCGAACATGAACAGCGGGACGAACGACATCACCGGGATCGGCTGGTCGAGGCCGAGCAGCCCGACCCCCCAGCCCCACTGGAACACCGCCGTCACCACGCCGAACGACGCCCCGATCGACAGCAGGTTCATCAGCGCCGCCTTCACCGGGACGACGACCGCGCGGAAGGCGATCATCAGCAGCGCCAGCGAGGCGCCGACGACCGCGACGACCACCGCGGGCATGCGCGCCCCGACCGTGTCGGCGATGTCGATGATCGCCGGGTTCTCGCCGCCGACGTGCACGACGGCGCCCGGCGTGCGGGCCGTCGCCGCGCGCAGCCGGTGCACCAGGTCGGTGGTCGCCGTCTCGTGCGGGGCGGTCGCGGGGATCACCCGCACGATCGCCGTCCTGCCGGCCACCACGGGCTCGGCCGCGAACGCGACCCTCGGCACCTCGGCGACCCGCTGCCGCAGCCGCTGCCCGACCCGCAGCGCGTCCGGATCGGGTTCGCCGGCCGCGTCCAGCACGTTCGCCGACGCCGGCGGCGGCTTGTCCGTCCACGACGGCTTGGGGGACGGCGGCCCCGTCAACCCGCCCAGCCCGGCGAGCCCTTCGGGCTTCGGCGCGGACGCGCGTCCCCCGCCGTGCCGATCCGCCGTGCCCTGCCGATCCGCCGCGCCGGGCCGATCCGACGGGCGGGGCGGGGACGACTCGCGGCGCCGGTCGGCCTTCCCGGGGCGGCCCGGCACCTTGGCGACGATCACGAAGGGGCTGTAGTGGCCGGGGCCGAACTCGCGGGCGACGACGTCGTAGGCCTGCCGCGCGTCCGACCCCGGCGCCGCGGTGCTGTCGGCCATCACCCCGAACCGCAGGCTCAGCGTGGGGATCGACATCGCCAGCAGCACCAGCGCGGCGCCGATCGCGTACGGCCACGCGTGCCGGTCGACGTGGCGGCCCCAGCGCATCCACCGGTCGGCGCTGCGGTCCGGCCGCACCCGCGGCAGCCGCCACCGGTCGATCCGCGTGCCGAGGACGCCCAGGACGGCGGGCAGCAGGGTGAGGGCGGCCAGCACCATCACGCCGACCGCCAGGGCCGAGGCGAGGCCGATCCGCCCGACGAACGCGATGCCCGCCAGGAACAGCCCGCAGATCGCGAACACGACGGTGCCGCCCGCGAACACCACCGCGTGCCCCGAGTGCGCCATGGCCTTGCCGACCGCGGTCTCCACGTCGTCCCCGGCCGCCAGCTGCTGCCGGTAGCGGGTGACGATGAACAGGGCGTAGTCGATGCCCGCGCCGATGCCCAGCATCGCGGCCGCCATCGGCGCGGTCGGATGCACCTCGACCTGCGACGCGGCGAAGTGGATCAGCGAGTAGGCGACCGCCATCCCGCACAGCGACACCACGATCGGGATGCCCGCGGCCAGGAACGACCCGAACGCCAGCAGCAGCACCACGAGCGCCATGACGATCCCGGCGGCCTCCTGCGGGCCGCCCTTGGGCTGGTTGAGGAGCATGGCGGCGATGCCGCCGAAGTCGACCTCCACGCCCGCCTTGCGGGCCGGTTCGACGGCGCGGTCCAGGATGTCGAGGTCGGCGGGGGAAAGGTCGCCCATCGTGCCCTTGAAGCTGACGCGGACGACGACGGCGTCGTCGCTGCGCAGGCCGCCCATGCCCGCCACGTAGGGGTTCTCGGCGTACGCGACGCGGTCCAGGCGCGAGATGCGGTCGATGGCCTCGCCGATGGCCAGGGCGACCCGCCAGTCGGCCGGGCTGCCGTGCCGGGTGCCGCGGAACACGACGGTGGCGGTGGGTCCGGTCAGGGCCGGGAAGTCCTCGCGCAGGGAGTCGATGGCGCGCTGGGTCTCGGTGCCTGGCAGACTGCTCTGCTGGACGAACGTCCCGCCGCGGGCGAACCCGAGCGCGGCGGTGGAGAGCATCGCCGCGATCCACAGCACGATGACGGCGCGCCGGTGCCGGACGCACCAGCGGCCGAGCCGGTCCAGGCCCGCCGCCATGCCCGTCATGCCCGCCCTGCCCGTCATGACTGTGGAGAAAAGCACGCTCCGGCATATGCGTGCAATAACTGCAAGTTTGCAGTCATGATACTTTGCGTGACATGGATCACGCCGAACGGCCCGGCCTGCGCGAACGCAAGAAGCGGCGCACGCGCCGGGCGATCGCGTCCGCCGCGCTGCGGCTGTTCGCCGAGCGCGGGTACGAGGAGACGACGATCGCCGACATCGCGGACGCCGCGGACGTGTCCCCGCGCACGTTCTTCGGCTACTTCCCGTCCAAGGAGGACGTGGTCTTCGCCGAGGTCGACGACCGGCTGGCCGAGGTGCGCGAGCGGCTGGCGCGGCGCGTCCCCGGCGAGACGCCGCTGGAGACGGTCCGCCGCGCCACGGCGGACGTGATCGACGCGCTGGCCGCAGAGCACGGCGACTACGGCGCGGTGCAGGTCCGGCTCATCCTCGAGCGCCCCGGGCTGCGGGCCCGCGCCCTGCAGCGCCTCACCGACACCCAGCAGGAGCTGGCGGAGCTGCTGACCGGGCTGTGCCCGGACCTGGACGAGGTCGACGCCGTGACCGCGGCGGGCGCCGCGGTCGGCGCGATGCAGGCGGTCATCATGCACTGCCGCCGCACCGGCCTCGACGCGGCCGCGACCCGGGCCGCCCTGGACCGCGCGCTCGACGTCGTCGAGCACGGCCTGCGCTCGGTGGAGGCGCTCAGCCGCCCCGCCGACCGCTGAGCCGCCGGGCCGCGGCGGCGGGTCACCCGTCCAGCGCGTGGAAGCGGCCGAACCGTCCCCGGTGGTAGAGCAGCGGCCGGTCGGACTCGTGGATGCCGGCGGACGTCACCAGGCCGACGACCAGGATGTGGTCGCCGATGTCCATCGTCGTGTGCGGGACGCACAGCAGGTGGGCGCACACGCCGTCCAGCAGCGGGGTGCCGTCGTCGTGCGGGCGCCAGCGCAGCGGCGCGGCGAACCGGTCGACGCCGCGCCGGGCGAACCGGGCCGCGACGTCGGCCTGCCCGGCCTCCAGGATGTTGACCGCGAAGCGCTCGGCGCGCCGCAGCGACGGCCACGTGGTGGAGCCCTGGTCCACGTAGAACGACACCAGCGGCGGGGACAGGCTCACCGAGGAGAACGACGTCGCGGTCAGCCCCACCGGGACGCCCTCGCAGGCCGCGGTGACCACCACGACCCCGGCCGCGTGCAACGCCAGAGTGCGGCGGAACCGGTCCTCGTCGATCATCTGGTCGGGCAGCAGCTCGGTCATCACCGACTCCTTTCGCGCGGCGTGGCGTTCGCGGGAGCCCGCCTGCACCTGCTCGACGGCCTCCGGCGGGATGCCCGCCGGAGGCCGCCCGGCGTGGGCCCACGCCTCCTCGGCGGTGTCGCGGTGATGACATGCAGGCGGATCGGATAGGCCATGATCGGCCCGCCTCCAGAGAACCGGCGCGCGCCGACGGCGCGCGTCACCTCGACCACGACAAGGGGGGGCACCCGGCGACCACCGCACCGGGGGCATCGGAACACGGGCCCCGCTGGAAAGCCGCGCCTTCGGGGCATGCGCGGGCGGCCCGCGATCAGAACGTCAGAGCGTCACCGCGGCTCGACGCGGGGAGGCGTCACCGCGGACAGAGGGCGCTGGCCACGCGGCACAGGTCCACGTGACCCCGGCTGGTCAGGCACGTCATCAGCGGCACGCCACGAGGGTAGGCAGACGCCCGACAAAAAGTCAACAAAACAAGTAGGAAAGGGAGAGATAAGGCATCGGTCCGGAAACACCCCGCCGCGACGCCGCGCGGCAGTCCCGCGTTCCGGCCCGGCGCACGGATAGGATTCGGACCGTTCGAACGACGTCGAACGTTGCGCGCCGGCTCGACCGACATCACCGAGCCGCCGCGGCGGCGGCGCGGCCACGCACCCGTGGCACGGCCCCGCCGGTCCTCCTTCTCTTCGCGTTCCACAGGAAGGCTCAGCGCCGTGGCATCCCGACGTGTCCATGCGGCCCTGGCCGCGGTGGTGGCGCTCGGTCTGGCCGGTACGGCCGCGGCCTCCCTGTGGTGGCCCGACCCGGCGCCCGCCCCGCGGCAGCCGGTGGTGTACGTGCTGGGCGACAGCTTCACCACGGGGATCCGCGGGCTCACGTCCCAGCAGGCGTACGCCGGGCAGGCCGCGCGGATGCTGGGATGGCGCGTGGTGATCGGCGGGCGGCCCGGCTCCGGGTTCGCCTGGCCCGGGCCCTCCGGACGGCGCTTCGACGCCCTGTTCACCGAGCAGTTCGCCTGGCGGCCCGCCCCCGACATGATGCTGGTGTCCGGCGGGCACAACGACGTGCTGTCCCCCATGCGGCAGGTGCGGCGACGGGCGGTGGAGCTGATGGGCCGGATCCAGATGCGGTGGCCGGGCACCCATGTGGTGCTCATGGGCCCGACCTGGGGACGCGACGTGGGCAGGAAGGCCCTCCGCGTCCGCGACACGATCCGCGCCGCCGCGGCGGACGCGAGGGTGCCGTTCATCGACCCGATCGGGGGGCGCTGGTTCACCGGCAATCGGAAGAAGGGCACCGGCAACGCGGTGCGCTACGTCCGCGCCGACGGCATCCACCCCAACGTGGAGGGCAACCGGTACATGGCCCGCCGCCTCATCGCCGAACTGCGGACCCTCGGCCTGGACCGCCCCGTGCGGGGACGCCCGCCCTCCCCCGCGCCGACCGCCGGGGCGGGAGCGCCGACGCCGCTCCTCGTTAGCAGGGGCCCGGTCACCAGGGGCCGTAGGGGCCCATGGTGCTACGGCCGCCTCCGCCGCGCTTCTTGAACGGCTTGACCGCGGGACGGACGTCGGCCAGGTAGACGGCGGCGGCCAGGAAGGCGGCGACCGGGAGGATGCCGATGAGCAGCATGATCGGCGAGGCGCCCCGCAGGGGCAGGACGGCGTGGGCCAATCCCAGGACCGCGGCCACGCTCAGCAGGATCGTCCACAGCTTCTTGCTCTGCTTGCTGGCCGCCGTGTAGGCGTCCTTGGGCACCGTCAACGCGTCGACCAGCGCCCACGCCTCCATCGCGAACGCGACGACCAGCAGCGACCAGAAGAACAGGTCCAGTATTCCGAATGTGGCCACCGGCGATCAGCGCTCCTGCCTGTGTCTGCCGCGACGCCCGCGCCGCGCCCCGCGGGCTCCTCGGTTCACCCTATGGGCACACCGCCCTGTGGGGCACGCGCCGGCCTCCTCGGCACGTCAACATACAAGACGACGGGGCCCGGCCGGGTTGTTCCCCCGGCCGGGCCCCGGACGTGCGCGCGCCTGGCTCCGCCAGGCCGATGCAGGTTCAGGCGCCACTCTTCCGCGTGCCCGCCGTGGACCGGGCGCGCCGCTGGGCGGTGGTGCGCCGCTTGGCGTCGGCCTCGGCGATCGCGGCGGCGGTCGCGGCCTCCCGGTGCACGACCCGCTTGCCGCGCTCGGCGAGCTCGTCGATGAACTCCACGGCGCGGCTGGCGCCGTGCGTCATGTAGGCGACGGCCGCGCCGGGCAGGTCCTTGACCTCGACGCGCTCCTGCAGCCGGTCGACGTTCTGGCGGACCTCGCCGCGGTAGCGCTCGACGATCTCGCGGACCTGGTCGCGGTAGCGCTCCATGATCTCGCGCAGGTCGTCCTGGTACTTCAGGGCGGTCGCGCGGGCCTTGGTGACCTGCTCGGGCACCTCGCGGATCTTCTCGACCGCCAGGTCGCCGGCACCGGCGACCGTGTAGACGGCCTTGTTCTCACGGAGGGTGGTGGCCAAAGTCATCCCACCTCGTCCTTTCCTGTGTCCTGGTGTTGCTCGGATGTGGCGCCGGCAGCCTCGTTCTCCCTGCGGAACGACTCGTAGACGTCCAGCAGAATCTGCTTCTGCCGTTCCGTGAGGAGCAGGTCGGCCCTGATCGCGGTGTGCACGTCGGTGTCGGACCGGCGGTCCTCCAGGATCCCCGCCTGCACGTACAGCGCCTCGGCCGAGATCCGCAGCCCCTTGGCGATCTGCTGGAGGATCTCGGCGCTGGGCTTGCGCAGCCCGCGTTCGATCTGGCTCAGGTACGGGTTGGAGATGCCCGACACATCGGCGAGCTGGCGCAGCGAGATCTTGGCGCGCGTGCGCTGGTCGCGGATGTACTCCCCGATGGAGCCGACCTTCGAACTTGCCATGGTTCCACCCTGCGTCAGGGTGCTTGCAATTGCAAGCACGGTTGCTAGCACTTGCCGGTGACAACGCTCACAGGAGCGCCCACGGGAGCGCCCACAGGAACGCCCACAGGAAAGGGCCCGCGCGAGGCGTCAGTCGACCTCGTCGGCGGACGCGGTCCAGGTGTTGCAGACGGCCAGGTCGCCGCCGCGGAAGCCGATCGCCACCCAGCCCGCGTAGTTGCGGGACGAGCCGTGGTCGCGCTGGTCGGCGGGCAGCCGCTCGTCGCCCCGCCCCCGCACGTCCTCCAGCATCGCCAGGTACTGGCGGCGCGTGATGCCCATGGTGCGGCGCTCGGCCCGCAGGAACGCGCCGGCCAGGCACTGCGCCTGCAGCTCGATGCGGCGGCTGGTCTCCATGCGGACGGCGACGGACGACGCGTCCTCCATCCGCCGGTGCCCGTACCGCAGGATCCCCGCGCGCTCCTGGACGTGGTGGCCGTACTCGTGCGCGATCACCCGCGCGAACACCGCGAAGTTGGACAGGGGCTCGCCGCCGGACGTCTCCACGACGTGCCGCAGCCCCACGTACATCGTGTGGTTGGCCGGGCAGTAGAACGCCGAGGCGCCGGGGTTGGGGTAGCTGCCGCAGGGACTGCGGCCGGAACGCACCCAGAACACCCTGTCGGGCGGGCTGAACCCCATGTGCGCCTTGCCGAACTGCTTCCCCCAGGACGCGTCGAGGCAGTCGCTCAGCATGTTCATGAACCGGCGCATCGACTCGGGGGCCTCGCTGATCGGCGGGAGGCGGCAGGCGACGGGCGTGAGCGGCCCTGTCTTGTAGAGGCGGTTGTCGGTGGCGTCCGCGCGGCTGACGGACTGGCGGCCCAGGCCGGGACCGCCGACGGCGCCGTCGCCGTCCCCGAACAGCCGGAAGCCGAGCACCGCGAGCACCGCGCAGGCGGCCAGCAGACCGACGATCCCGGCGACGTTGCCGCCGGTGGTGCGGCGGGGGCCGCCGCCCCGGGGCCGGGTGTACCGGTACGTGCCGCGCCGCTGATCGGACAGGCCGCGCGGCGGGGCCGGCGCCGGCGCCGGCGGGGGGTGCTGGCCTGCCATAGGCCAAAATCATCCCACACCCCGAAATCGCGGCGGACCGATCACACGGGCCGCGTATCCGGACGAGACAGGTCTGTATGGCCTCATCCGACGGATCGGTGCCGGACGGGCGCGGGCGGCTACGATGGGCGCCCATGTCGGGTTGCTCGCGGTCGGTGATCGCCTCCCTCACCCTCGCCGCAGTCGTCGCCCTGGCCGTTCCGGGGCGCCCCGCACAGGCGGCGGAATCGCCCGTCCGAACCGTCCCCCTCGGCGCCGCCGCGTCGGAGCGGGTAGTCAAGGACGACGTGGCGTTGCGCGTCGGCGACGACGGGACGCTCCACGCCAAGGAGACGATCGTCTACGAGTTCGCCGGACGGCGCGGCTTCACCCGGTCGTTCGTGACCCGCGAGCACGAGAGCCTCACCCGCGACCGGGTGTGGCGGCTGGAGAACGTGCGGGCGTCCAGCCCCGACGGCGGGCCCGCCCAGGTGTCGGTGTCGACGTCCGGCACGCGCACCGACGTCCGGGTGACCGGCGCGGCGCCGCTGACGGGGCGGCGCACCGTGGTGCTGGAGTACGACGTGCGCGGCGCGATCGCGTCGATCGGCGCCGCCGAGGAGCTGCGCTGGCCGGCGGCGGGCGGCTGGCGGGTGCCGCTGGACGACGCGCGGACCACCGTCGACGGCGGCGCGATGATCCGCAACATCAACTGCTTCGCCGGGCCGCCCGGCGCCGCGATCGGCTGCACGCAGTTCTACACGAACCACGCGCACACGCAGGGCGTGTTCAGCCAGCAGCAGATGATGCCGGGCGAGTTCCTGACCGTCGTGGTCGGCTACCCGCCCGGCAGCACCGGCGGCCGCCCGTTCTACGAGCGGCGGCACACCGTGGCGACCGCGTTCTCGGTCAACACGGTGACCGCGTCGGCCCTGGCGGGCCTGCTGGTGCTGCTGCTCGGCGGCGTCGTCGTGCTGTACCTGCTGCGCGGCCGGGACGCGCGGGTCGTCGGGAAGAAGGCCGCCGAGGGCGACCACGCGCCGGTGGCGGGCAACCGGTTCGAGCCGCCGGACGGGGTGCGGCCCGGCCAGATCGGCACGCTCATCGACGAGCAGGCCGACGTGATCGACGTGACCGCGACGATCGTGGACCTGGCGGTGCGCGGCCACCTGCTGATCGAGGAGCAGGATCGGGCGGCCACCGGCCGCCTGGACTGGACGCTGCGCCGCATGGACGCCCCGTCCGACGACCTGCTGCGCTACGAGCGCATCCTGCTGGAGGCGCTGTTCACCGCCCCGGACGGGAGCGCGCGCGACAGCGTCCGGCTGACGGAGCTCGGCGGCACGTTCGCCCGGGACCTGGCGCGGGTGCGCAGCGCGATGTACGACGACGTGGTGGAGCAGGGCTGGTTCGCGCGGCGCCCGGACGCGGTGCGGTCGCGCTGGACGATCGCGGGGATGGCGCTGACGGTGCTCGGCGTGGCGGGCACCGTGGCGCTGGCGCTGTTCACCGAGTTCGCGCTGGCCGGGCTCGCGGTGATCATCGCGGGGGCGGCGCTGGCCTACGGCGGGCAGTACATGCCCGCCAAGACCGCGCGCGGCGCGACGGTGCTGGCGCACACGATCGGGTTCCGCGCCTTCCTGGAACGCGGGGAGCTGCCCGAGGACACCGGGGCGCGGCTCGGGTCGCGCGAACGCATCGCGCTGTTCTCCCGGTTCCTGCCGTACGCGGTGGTGTTCGACGTGGTCGGCCCGTGGGCCAAGACGGTCGAGGACGCGGGGGAACGCGGGGAGGGCGCCGACAACCTCTCCTGGTACGAGGGCCCGGCCGAGTGGGACCTGTCCGGGTTCGCCGAGTCGATGCGGCTGTTCACGCTGACGACGTCCGGGGCGATCTCGCAGTCCCGGGGGCTGCGCGGGGCGATGGCGGACTCCGGCGGCTGAGCGGCCGTCTCGTCCGGTCGCCCGCGACGCCGCGGTTGGAATCCTCCCGTCGGGTAGGGGCTCGGCGAGGAGGCATGAGCGTCGTGGTGGTGGCCGGGAATTATCCGCTGGGCGACAACTTCTGGCAGCTGTTGGGGCCGATCCTCATCGCGATGGCCCTGGTCGCGTGGCTGCTGCTGTTGTGGTACGCGCAGCGCAAGCGGGTCCGCATCGACCGCATGCGCGGCGGCGCCCCGCACCGCGGAGCGGTGACGGGCGGCATGATCGAGGGCAGTCCCGCGCAGCGGACGCGCCGGGACGAGGCCGAGCGCAAGAGCTGACCCCGCCGACGCCGCGACAGCGCCCAGCCCTGGACGCTGTTCCCCATGCCGGGGGACGAGGCCGAGCGCAAGAGCTGACCCCGCCGACGCCGCCGCACGACGTCAACGCACGAGATCAACGGCCGACATCACCGGCCGACATCACCGGCTGACATCACCGGCTGACACCGCCGGGCGGACGGCGATCTTCTTTCGTAGGATGTCTGACATCTTGCGAAAGGAGCGTTCCGTGGCCCTGAGTCCCGTGGCCCGGGGGTCGACCGTGGAGGCGGTGGTCGACCGGATCCAGGCCGAGGTCAGCGGCGGCGCCTGGCGGGTGGGCGAGCGCATCCCCGGCGAGCTGGACCTGGCGGCGCGGCTGGGCGTGAGCCGCCCGGCGGTGCGCGAGGCGATCCGGGCGCTGGCGCACGTCGGCGTGCTGGAGGTGCGGCGCGGCGACGGCACGTACGTGCGCAGCTGCGCCGACCCGCGCCCGCTGCTGCGCCGCGTCCAGACCGCCGCGCTGCGCGACGTGTTCGAGGTGCAGCTCGCCCACGACGTGCAGGCGGCGCGGCTGGCCGCGCTCCGCCGCACCGAGGCGGACCTGGCGCGGCTGGAGGAGCTGCTGGCGGCCCGGGACGCGGCCGAGGACGCCGACGAGTTCGGCGCCGCCGACTCCCGCTTCCACCTCGGCGTCGCCGAGGCCTCCGGGAACCCGGTGCTCGTCGAGGCGTGCCGGTACTTCATCGGGCGGCTGCGCGAGTCGCTGAGCGCGATCCGCTTGGACCACCGCATCCCCGAGGCCGGGCCCGCCCGGCACCGGGCCGTCCTGGACGCGGTCGCCGCCGGGGACCCGGACGCCGCCGCCCGCGCCGCCGCCGCGGTGATCGAACCGACGCTGGCCGCGGTGTCGGCCCTGCTGGCGGCCGAGGCCGCGGAGGGCCGGCCCGAGAGCGCCGCGGGGGCCGGGGCGTGAGCGGGCGGCGCGGGACGGCCGCCGTCCAGGTCCTGCTGATCGTCCTGGTCGCGCTCAACCTGCGGCCCGCCGTCGCCGCGGTCGGGCCGCTGCTCACCGAGATCCGCGACGACCTCGGCCTGTCCGGCACCGCGGCGGGCGCGCTGACCACGCTGCCGCTGGCGTTCTTCGGCGCCTACGGGCTGCTCGCGGCGTTCCTGCGGCGCGCCCCGCGCGGCGAGACGCTGCTCGTGGCCGCCATGGGCCTGCTGGTGGCGGGCCTGCTGCTGCGGCTGGTGCCGGTCACGCCGGCGCTGTTCGCCGGATCGCTGGTCGCCGGGATCGCCATCAGCATCGGCAACGTCGCGGTGCCCGCGATCATCAAGCGCGACCATCCCGGCCGGATCCCCCTGGTCACCGCGATCTACACGGTGGCGATCTGCGGCGGGGCGTCGCTGTCGTCCGGGGTCGTGGTGCCCGTCCAGCGGGCGCTGGACGCGACGTGGCGGCTGCCGCTCGCCCTGCTGGCGGTCCCGGCGGCGCTGGCCGGGCTGTGCTGGCTGCCGCGCGCCCGCCGCGGCGCGCCCGGCGGGCCCGTCCCCGCGGGCGGGTCGTCGCGCCGGATGGCCGCCCGGGTGTGGCGCTCGGGGCTGGCCTGGCAGGTCACGGCGTTCATGGGCCTGCAGTCCCTGCTGGCGTACGTCGTGCTCGGCTGGCTGCCGACCATCTGCCAGGACCGGGGCATGCCCGAGACGTCCGCCGGATACGCGCTGGGGCTCACCGCCATGATCCAGGCGGTCGGCGCGCTGGCGGTGCCCGCGCTGGCCCGCCGCTTCGCCGACCAGCGGCCGATCGTCGTGGTGTCCGTCGCGCTGTGCCTGGCCGGGTTCGCCGGGATCGCCTGGGCGCCGCTCGCGACGGTGTGGCTGTGGGCGGTCGTGCTCGGCCTCGCGCAGGGCGCCCTGTTCGCCACCGCGCTGGCGCTGCTCGGCCTGCGGGCGCACGACGCCCAGGCGGCCGCGCAGCTGTCGGGCATGGCCCAGGGCGTCGGATACGTGATCGCGGCGCTGGGCCCGCTGCTGCTCGGCGCGCTGCACGACGCCACCGGCGGCTGGGACGTCCCGATGACCGCGGTGCTGGCGGTGACCGCCGCGCTGGCGGTGCCCGGCTGGGCCGCCGGCCGCGACCGCACCGTGGGCGCGCCGACGCCGCCCGAGCCGGAATGCGCGGCGCCGACGCGGACGCACTGACCCGCCGGCGACCTACGATGGGAGTATCCGCTGCTCAGGCGGGTATCGCCCATTCTCGGACGTTCTGCGTTCGGGAGGTGAGAGACGTGGTGGTCCTGCCCGTGGCCGCCGTCCGCATCGGCTCGGAGATCGCGCTCTGGATCGGCCCGGCGGTCCTGGTCATCGGCATCCTCGCGTGGGTGACGATGACGATCCTCGCCTCGTCCAGGAAGATCCACCCGGACCGCAGGCACGACCAGTCCCCGCACTGGGGGCCGGTCGAGGGCGGCGCCTATCACTACTGGCCGGGGATGTACGCGCATCATCTCCGGGACATGAAGTTCCCGTTGGACCTGTATCCGGCGCCGGAGAAGCCCGAGACGCGGCCCGTCCCGCCCGGCGAGGGCGGCGCGGCCGAGCGGCCGAAGGCCTGGAAGGGCACGGCCGAGAAAGCCGAGCCGGTCCGGCACGGCGGCGACAAGCCGTCCGGCTGACGCCGCCGCCCGCCGGGGTTCGGGTCAGCGCGCCGCGGCGAACAGGTCCGCGGCGGGGCGGACGTCGCCCACGCGCCGTTCCCCGCCGTCCAGCGGCGCCGCCGCCAGCTCGTCCAGGACGGCCGCGTCCACGCCGGGCGACGCGTCGACGCCCAGCGCCCGCAGCAGCGCGACGGTGACGGGGGTGCGCGCCCGCATCGCCCCGTCGTCGATCTTGACGGCGCCGGCCCGTCCGTCCGCGGCGGCGAACGCGTCCACGCCCTCGGCGCCGCACTTGACCAGCAGCCCGGGGACCGCTTCCATGAGGCGCCGCTCCTCGCGCCGCGTCCCCGAGGTCCACTGCGGGTGCGCCCGCATCGCGTCGGCGACGCGCCGCTCCGGGGTGCCGGGCGCGGCCAGCACCAGCGCGCGGAACGCCCGCGCCACCCCGGTCGCGGACACGGCGAACAGCGGGGCGCCGCACCCGTCGACGCCGACGGCGGCGGCCTTCTCCCCGGTCAGCTCCTCGAGCGCGGCGCGCACCGCGGTCTGCAGCGGATGCGCGGGGTCCAGGTAGGACTCGGTGGGCCAGCCCGCCGCGACGCACGTCGCGAGCATGGCCGCGTGCTTGCCGGAGCAGTTCATCCGCAGCCGCGACCGGTCGCCTCCGGACCGCGCGACCTCCAGGGCGACGCGCTGCTCCATCGGCCAGGAGGCCGGGCAGCGCAGCGCCTCCTCGTCGAGCCCCGCCCCGGCGAGGATCGCGCGGGCGCCCTCGACATGGAAGTCCTCACCCGAGTGGCTGCCCGCGGCCAGCGCCAGCAGTTCGCCGTCCAGGTCCAGCCCGGCGCGCAGCATGGCTGCCGCCTGCATCGGCTTGTTCGCCGACCGGGGGAAGATCGGGACGTCGGGTTCGCCCGCGCGCACCCGCACCGCCCCGTCGGCGGCCAGCCCCACCGCCGATCCGCGGTGCCGCGACTCCACGAACCCGGAACGTTCCACTTCCACCAGCACCGGATGGGTCTCCACCGCGCCCCCCACACACCAGAACTATCCCGACGAAACAGACCAAACGGACCAAGGATAGGGGGGCGCGGACGGCGGCCGGTCAGCGGGCCTTGACGCCGAGGAAGGCGCGGGCCTCCGCGGCCGACATGGCGGGACGCTGGGCGATGTCGGCCAGGGTCGCGGCGCGTTCCACGAGCTGGGCGTTGGAGGCGACCGGACGCCCCTTGGCGAAGGTCAGCGTGTCCTCCATGCCGACGCGCAGGTGGCCGCCCGCCGACAGCGCCGCGTACATCACGGGCAGCGTGGTGCGGCCCACGCCGGTCGCCGACCAGGTCGCACCTTCCGGCAACGCCTCGACGGCCGCGACGAGCGTCCGCGCGTCGCCCGGCATGCCGCCCGGCACGCCCATCACCAGGTCGCAGTGGACGTGGCCGCCGTAGGGGGCGCCGTGCTTGTCCAGCAGCCGGTGCAGCGCGGCGATGTGCCCGAGGTCGAACAGCTCGAACTCCGGCACGATCTCCAGCTCCTGGGTGCGCCGGTACAGCTCGACCATGAACGGCCACGGGTTCATGAACACCTCGTCGCCGAAGTTGACCGTGCCGCAGGTCAGCGAGCAGGCGTCCGGCTCCGCCTCCAGGACGCGCAGCCGGTCCTCGTACGAGTCGGTGACCGCGCCCCCCGTGGACAGCTGGACGACCAGGTCCGTGCTCTCCCGCAGGGCCCGCACCGTGTCCCGCAGCCGGGCGAGGTCGAGCGTGGGCCGGGCGTCGTCGTCCCGGATGTGCACGTGGATCACCGCCGCCCCGGCGGCCTGGCACTCCTTGGCCGTCTGGACGAGTTCGTCGAGGGTCACCGGCAGCGCCGGGACGTCCGCCTTGGCGGACTCGGCCCCGGTCGGCGCCACCGTGATGAGCGTCTTTGCTCCCATGCCAGGCAGAATGCATGGCCATGAGGGCTGTAGTCCAGAGGGTGAGCCAGGCCTCCGTGACGGTGGACGGCCGCGTGGTCGGCGCGATCGACGGGCCGGGGCTGCTGGTGCTGGTCGGGGTGACGCACGACGACACGCCGGAGCAGGCCCGCAAGTTGGCCGCCAAGCTGTGGGGGCTGCGCATCCTGCCCGAGGAGAAGTCCTGCTCCGACGTGGGCGCGCCGCTGCTGGTGGTCAGCCAGTTCACGCTGTACGGGGACGCGCGCAAGGGGCGGCGCCCGTCGTGGAGCGCGGCCGCGCCCGGCCCGGTCGCCGAGCCGCTGGTGGACGCGGTCGTCGCCGAGCTGCGCGCGCTCGGCGCCAAGGTCGAGACCGGGGTGTTCGGCGCCGACATGAAGGTGGCGCTGGTCAACGACGGCCCGGTCACCCTGATCCTGGAGGTCTGAGCCCGCCGTCCTCCCGGCGTCGCAGGCCGGGTGTCACAGGTCTGCCGGGGGTCACAGATCTACCGGGGGTCACAGGTCTGCCGAGGGTCACGGGTCTGCCGGGCGTCACAGGTCGAAGCCGTAGACCATCCCGGCGATCGTGACCAGGGTGCCCGCGGCGGCCAGCAGGATCAGCGCGCGGTCGGCCTGGCCGAGCCGTCCGCGCACGGCCGGGGACACCACCAGCACGCCGGTCTCCCGGTTCGGGTCCGGCGCGGACGGGCGGCGCGCGGGGTTGCGCAGGCCCACCAGGCGCCACAGCGCGTCGTTCTTGACCTCCTGGTGGCGGGGCGTGCAGGCGAACAGGCGGCCGCGCGCCGGCTCACGGCAGGACAGCCCCTTGCGCGTCGCGACCCGGCAGACCGTGGGCACCAGCACCAGCTCGTACAGGCACCACAGCAGCAGGGCCAGCAGCGCCAGCCGCCAGGACCGCCACCACGCCGCGGCCGCCGCCAGGGCGGCGAACACGCCCCACCACACCAGCGCGGACTCGCGCCGGCGCCGGCGCCGCCGTCCGGCCGCGCCCTTGCGGACGCGCGGCGCTCCCTGCTCGTTCCGGTGCACGACCATCGGCCGGGACCCCCCTGACAAGATCGTCTACGACAGACGAATCTGCCCGGAGGCGCGGAAGATCATGCCCGGCGTGCGGCGTGCCGGGGAAAATCGATCTTCGCGTTCGCGCCCGTGTCCGGCGACACGACGACCTCCTGGCTCGCGGCCACCCCGCCGGCGAGCAGCTCGGCGTCCACCGGGACGTTCCGCTTGACCAGCGCCAGCGCGATCGGTCCGAGCTCGTGGTGCCGCGCCGCCGATCCGACGAAGCCGACCGTGCGCCCGCCGGGGATCTCCACCGGGTCGCCGTGCGCGGGCAGCCGGTCGACGCTGCCGTCCAGGTGCAGGAACACCAGGCGGCGCGGCGGACGCCCCAGGTTGTGCACGCGGGCCACGGTCTCCTGACCGCGGTAGCAGCCCTTGTCGAGGTGCACGGCCGCCTCGATCCAGCCCATCTCATGGGGGATGGAGCGGTGGTCGGTGTCCAGCCCCAGGCGGGGGCGGTGCGCGGCGATCCGCAGCGCCTCGTACGCCCAGATGCCCGCCGGGCGTTCGGACTCGGGGAACGCCGCCAGGGCGTCCCGCGGGACGATCTGCGCGGTGCCGACGACGTCGGGCATGGCGAGCGCCCCCGGTTCGGGCTCGCGCCCGGTGGTGACCACCGCGTAGGCGTCGCTGACGTCGGCCACCTCGACGCGCAGCATGAAGCGCATCTTGTCGAGGAACTCCGCCAGCGCGGGAGCCGTGCCCGGCTCGACGTGCATCCACACCGCCTCGCCGTCGTCCACCAGCTGCATGTGGTGCTCGATGTGGCCCTGCGGGCTCAGCAGCAGCGCCTCGGTCGGCTCGAACGGCTTGAGGTCCTGCAGGTGCTGGCTGGTCAGGCTGTGCAGCCAGCTCAGCCGGTCCGGCCCGGACACGCGCACGACGCCCCGGTTGCCGCGGTCGACGAACGCCCTGCCCGCCTCCAGGGCGCGTTGCTCCTGCGTCGGCTCGCCGTAGTGCGCGGCGATCCCCTCGTCGGGCGCGTCGGCGGCGACGGCCCCGGGCAGCTTCAACAGCGGGCTCTCCATGCCTCCAGCCTATTTCCCGCCGGATTCCATGAACTCCTGGGAACCCCCGTTCGGGGGCGGCACGGCGGAGGACGGGAGCGGCAGGGTCAGGAACGGCAGCGTTAGAAACGGCAGCGTCAGAAACGGCAGGGTCAGGAACGGCAGGAGGAGCAGCGGCCGTAGACGGTGAGGTGGTGGACGTCGGTCTCGAAACCGAACTGCTCCTCCAAGCGCGCCGCCAACCCGGCCGCGGCCTCCGGGTCGACGTCGTTGACCGCGCCGCACTTGCGGCAGACCAGGTGGATGTGCTCGGCTTCGGCCGCCAGGTGGTAGTTGGGCGGACCGTGCCCCAGGTGGGCGTGCTTGACCAGCCCGAGCTCCTCCAGCAGTTCGAGCGTCCGGTACACGGTGGAGATGTTCACGCCGCGGGCGGTGCGCTGCACCTCGGCGCAGATCTGCTCCGGGGTCCCGTGCTCCAGCTTCGTCACCGCCTCCAGCACGAGCTGGCGCTGCGGAGTGACCCGGTAGCCCTTCGCCCGAAGCTCCTCCTGCCACGTGTCCGCCATGTTCAGAGTCTAAGTGCCGGACCCTCGCCCGTGCGGGCCGCGGTCCCGTGGACGGGCTCCGGGCGCGGGGCCGCCCGCGGCGACCTGCGCCGAAAAATCCCTTGCCGGTCGCGGCGGCCTGGCATAGCCTGCGTCTCACGCAGGAAAGGAGGTGGTCCTAGGCATGAGTGACTGTAGGACTTGCGAGGTGGCTGTCCACTAGTCGCCGTCACGCCTTGGCACTACCGATTCCGCGGACGAGCTAGCCGTCCACAGAAGACGTAGGCCGGTCGCGACGGTCGACCGGTGAATACCAGGCAGTTACCGGGCCCCCGGACCGATGGGCCGTCCACCCATCACCCGCGTGAAGCGGAAGGTCCGGGGGTCTTCTCATGCGCCCGGACCCGATCCGCCCCGCCGCCGGCCGGCCCCGCGCCCTTCCGGCGTCCGCCGCCGTCAGTCCACCTTCTTGAGCTGGGCGGACATGTGCGCCTGCAGGGGCTGCCCCATGGCCGCCATCTCGTACACCCAGCCGAGGTCGCGCTTGCCGTCCTTCTGCGGCATCAGCCCGTACAGCCGCCGGCCCGCGGTGACCTCCTTGGCGGAACTGGTCCGCGCCACGACGTCGGTCTGCAGCTCCACCCGGTTGAAGGCGACGTTCCCGACGTAGATCTCGACGATGCCGGTGGGGTGGGCCAGGGTCACCTCGACCTGGTTGTCCGGCTGCGGGCGCCAGTAGCCGGTCTCCACGGCGAGGGGCCGTCCCAGGGAGCCGTCGGCCTCGATCAGCCAGGTGCGGCTGGAGTAGATCAGGAACGGGTTGCCGTTGTGGGTGAACGAGACCTCCTGCCCGAAGTTGAACGCCTCGATCGTGGGATAGTCGCCGACTCCGGCGCCCTCCCACCTGCCCAGCAGGAACTCCAGCGGCTTGAGGTCGGGGTGCAGCTCTGGCTCCATGGCCACCGAGCGTAGCGGCGCCGCGGAGGGCTCGGGACATCGCCGACCGCCCGGCGTCCGCCGCCGCGCCGGCTCACCGCAGGCGCGACAGCCGCACCACCAGCAGCACCGCCGCCACCGCCGCCAGGCCGAGCACCGCGACGAGCACCACCGCGTTCACCATGCCGCCCACGGCAGGAACCCTAGCCGCGGCGGGGCCCCGCGCGCGCCCCGACGCGCGATCCCGGGGCTAGGCTGCGGACATGGCGAGATCTCTGGTGATCAAGGCCACGGCGGGCGCCGACGCGCCCGAGCGCTGCAACCAGGCGTTCAACGTCGCGGCGGCCGCGGTGGTGAGCGGCGTGCCCGTCTCGCTGTGGCTGACCGGCGAGTCCTCGTGGTTCGCGCTGCCGGGCCGCGCCAAGGAGTTCTCCCTGCCGCACGCGACGCCGCTGGAGGACCTGCTGGACGCGGTGCTGGCGGGCGGCCGGGTGACGCTGTGCACGCAGTGCGCGGCGCGCCGCGGCATCGGCCCCGACGACGTGATCCGGGGGGTGCGCATCGCGGGCGCCCCGACGTTCGTGGAGGAGATCACGGCGGAGGGCGTCCAGGCGCTCGTCTACTGACCGCGGCGGCGCGGACGCCGACCCGGCGCCCGCTCACGGCGGTGGGGACCCGCCCGGACATGGAACGATCCAACGGACGGTTGCGACCGGCCGGTCGCTTCGGGCGGGCCGGAACGGGCCGCGCCGCCGCGCCGGGCTGCGCGACGCGGGGCGCGGCGGCGCGTTCGCGCCGTCCTTCGGGACCCGCCCAAGGGCCGCTCGTGTCCGGCCGGGGTCCCGCTCGGCGTGCTCAGGACAGGACGGCGTTGAGGCGTTCCTCGCGCAGGCGGTTGGCCCACGTGTCGTCGATCGGCGGCAGGTCCTGGCCGATGGCCCAGCGCAGCAGCAGGTCGGCCAGGGCGGGGTTGCGGACCAGGGCCGGGCCGTGCATGTAGGTGCCGATGATGCGTCCGGCGTAGGCGCCCTCGTAGCCGTCGCCGTTGCCGACGCCGTGCACGACGCGCGCCAGCGGCCGGGCGCCGGGGCCCAGGCGGGTGACGCCCTGGTGGTTCTCGAACCCGGTGATGCGCGGCATGTTCAGCTCGGGCGCGACGTCGCCGACGATCTCGCCGACCGCGCGCCGCTCGCCGCGCCCGCTGGTGATGTCGAGCAGGCCGAGCCCCTGGACGGGCTGGCCCTCCTCGCCGCCGAACTGGGTGCCGAGCAGCTGGTATCCGGCGCAGACGGCGAACACGACGGCGCCGCGCTCGGCGGCGCGGTGCAGGCCGCCGTCGGCGCGCAGCCGCTGGGCGGCGAGGATCTGCGGCCGGTCCTCGCCGCCGCCGAGCAGGTAGACGTGGCCGTCGGTGGGCACCGGCTGGTCCGAGCGCACGTGCACGGTCTCGTAGGGGATGCCGCGCAGCTTGGCGCGGCGCTCCAGCACGATCGTGTTGCCCTGGTCGCCGTAGGTGCTCAGCAGGTCGGGGTAGATCCAGACGATCTTCAGGCGGTCAGACGACACGGCCGTACCTCGCTCGGATGTTCTGGAAGGCGGTGTAGTTGGCGATCACGTCCAGGTGGCCGGGCGGCACCGCCATGACGGCCTGCTCGATGTCGTCCACGACGGTGAACGGCACCTCGGCGGCCTCCAGGCGGACGGCCATGTCGATGCGGCGCTCCCCGGTCACCCACACGGGGCGGCCGCGCAGGATGCGGTAGTCGACGTCCCACAGCCAGGAGGTGTCCCGGCCGTCGGGGCCCTGCGCGTTGATGGACAGCACGACCGGGCCGGGCGCGGGCTGAAGCACGTCGAACGCCTCCAGCCAGCCCGCCGGGTTCTTCGACAGCAGCAGGCGGATCCGCCGGCCCTCGTGCTCGACCGTGGTGTAGCGTCCGGCGACCGACTTGACCTGGGCCAGCAGCGGCAGCGCCTGCTCGGGCTGGACGCCGAACTGCGCGACGACGGCCAGCGCGATCGCGGCGTTGGACCGGTTGGCGCGGCCGGGCAGCGACAGCCCGGTCAGCGGGAAGGAGCGCCCGTCCGGCGCGGTCACCACGTCGCCGTGCAGGACCCAGTCGGGGCGCGGGCGCGCGAAGGTGCACTGGCGGCAGCGCCAGTCCTGGTCGTCGCGGTCCAGAGGCCCGCCGCACTCGGGGCAGCACCAGGAGTCCTCGCGCCAGTGCTGTCCGGCGGCCACCCAGGTGACGCTCTTGGCCCCGGACGCGCCCCAGGTCACCAGCGGGTCGTCGCAGTTGGCGACGACGTGGCTCTGCGGGGAGGTCTCCAGGGCCTTGCGCCACTTGCCCGCCAGCAGCCAGATCTCGGCGGCGCGGTCCATCTGGTCGCGGCTGAGGTTCATCAGCGCGACGACGTTGGCGCCGGTCTCGGCGAGCACCATCGGCACGTACTTCTCGTCGCACTCGAGCACGCCGTAGCGCGCGTCCGGTGCGGCGGCCAGCGCGGACACGTGCCCGGTCGGCATATTGGCGCCGAAGGCGTTGGTGGCCACCTCCCCCAGCGGGGTCATGGCGGCGGTGATGAGCCGGGTCGTCGTCGTCTTGCCGTTGGTCGCGCTGACGAGGACGAGCTTGCGGTCCCGGGCGAGCCTGGTGAGCAGTTCGGGGTCGAGGGCCAGCCCGACCCGTCCCCCGATCACCGATCCGTCACCCCGGCCCGCCAGCCGGGACATCTTCGCGGCCGTACGACCGAGCGCGACGGCCAGCTGCGAACGCAGCGGTAGATCGCTCATGGGCTCCGTCTTCTCTGGTTGTGCATCCGGGCGCCTGGAAACCGCTCCGAGCCTAGCCGCCCCGGCGGGGGTCCCGTCGCCAGGTCGAGGCGATCAAGGGGACCGGCGTCGCCGCCGCGCGCGGCCGGACGGAGCGGCGAATGCGACGAGCGTCACACGACATCGGGTAAACCTTGCCTAAGTTTGTTGACTCACATCGACATGTCGTGGTTCGGTGCGAGCCCCGACGCGCGACGATTGTGGCCCGCGCTCGCCATCTCGGCGCCTCGGAGCGCCCTCACCTAGTACTTTGTCGGGGGCCCTGCTGTTTTGCGGGGATAGCGGCAACAACGCGAGGTCTGAAGCCATGCAGTGTCCGACGTGCGGTACGAACACGCCCGGCACGCCGGGCACGTGTCCGAACTGCCACGCGCCGATGGGCGGCCCGGCGGAGGCTCCGCTGAGCGCACCGGTGGCCGCCGACCCCTCCGCGTCGCTCGGCGACAAGACGATGCTCATCCCGCCGACGCCCGCCTGGGCCCGGTCCGCGGCCCCCTCGGGGCCCGCCG